>CAYZVT010000049.1:0-17756 GCA_964481585.1 uncultured Pirellulales bacterium | reverse complement strand
TCTCGGGCGCGAGGTCGCGCCCCTCGAGGTACCCGGCGTTGTAGACGAGGACCTCGGGATCACCGGCATGCGCTCGGATCTCGGCGAAGGTCCTCGTGATGGAGTCCTGCGCCGTCAGGTCGAGCTCGACCACCATCGCCTCGACCGACTTGGTCCACAGCTGCCCGTCCGGGCTGGCCAAGTTAATCAAGTACGAGTTGTGCGCGAGGTGATGCTCGATCCCCTGCTCGCGCAGCGCCCCGCGATACCGCGCCGCCTCCTCGTCCGTGATCTCGCGTGCCCGCCACTGATTGTTGTTCTTGGTAAAAAGCTGGACCGAATCCATGCCCAACTTCGCCGCCGCCTCGACCGCCTTGTAGTAGCCGCCGGCGATGCTCATGTGTGCGCCGAGAATTGCCATGACAAGGAATCTCGCAGTTCGGCGATGCGTTGACAATCGTCAACACGCGCAGTAGTATTTAACAGATGGAGCGTGGGTGCCGTGAAAAAAGAGGTCAGGGAGGCCGTCAAGTACGCCGCGAGCAAGGGCTTTGCTCAAATCCCGCGTTCAGGCCATGCCGTGCTGTTGCTCCGCTGCCCGTCTGGATGTTGCCAGATCAGCGTGTCGGGAACGCCGAGAAGTCCGGGCAACCATGCCAAGATGATCCGCGCGCGGGTGGATAAATGTCCCGGCCTGGAAAGGACAGAAGATGAAGACGCATGAGTTTACCTTGGTGTTGTCGGGCCATCACGAAATCGACAGTGTGGCAGAGAAAATCTATGGCGGGGGCTGCGATGATGCGACTGTCTCGGAGTGTCGCGGCGCCATCGCGATGGACTTCATGCGCGACGCCGCGACCTTTGAGGAGGCCGTGCTCTCGGCGATCCGCAATGTCATGGACCTCGGCTATGCCGTGGCGAATGTCGACCCCGATGACTATGTCAATGAACAGGAAATCGCCCGCCGCACGGGGCGCACTCGACAAAGTATTCATCTTTTGATTTCTGGACAGCGCGGTAAAGGCGGTTTTCCTGCTCCGGCAACGCATGTTACTTCCAGCCGGCCTCTTTGGCACTGGCACGAAGTGGCTCAATGGCTCAAGGAAAATGGAATTTGGGGGGATGACGACGGAGTGGACCGAGCCGTTACCGTAGCACTTACCAACGCCGCCTTGGAAGTGCTCAAGCACGAAGAAAAGTCGGTTCAGATCCTCGCACAACTCCGCAGGCCGGCCTAGCCGCCGCGTTGCCGACCATGGCGGGCCGGGAGCAGCGGCGATTTCTGTTGCTCTTTCGGAGGCTTCCGCTGTCGCGGTGCGCCCTCGCCACCCGTCCTTCCCGCGCAGGCGGAAACCTAAACCCGAACGGTCGGAGGCTTCTGCGCACGCGTCGGACGGCTTGAGGGCGGCGGGAAAATGCTCTAAAATTCGCGGCTTCTTCCCCCATTCGATTTGAGCCGGGAGCTTTTGAAGATGGAACGGACGTTGATTTTGCTCAAGCCCGACTGCGTCGAGCGGCGGTTGATGGGCCGGATTCTGACGCGCTTCGAGGACAAGGGTTTTAATGTGGTGGCGATGAAGCTGATGCGGATTTCGCCGGAACTGTCGAAGCAGCACTACGCCGAGCACGTCAACAAGCCGTTCTACCCGACGCTCGAACAGTTCATCACCGGCGCGCCGGTCGTGGCGCTCGTGCTCGAAGGGCTGGAGGTGATTCGCGTCGTGCGGGAAATGCTCGGCGCGACGAGTGGCCTGAAAGCCGCCGCCGGCACGATTCGCGGCGATTTTAGTTCCAGCCGGCAGATGAATCTGGTACACGCCTCCGATGGCCCCGAGGCCGCGCAGCGCGAAATCAGCCTGTACTTTCAGCCGGAAGAAATCGTCAGCCACACGCCAACGGTGACTCCCTGGCTGCGGGCGAGCGACGAGTAGCCGCCGCGCGGCGAGCCGCTTTACTTTCCTTCGGGAATCTCCCGGCCGTGCGGGTCGGTGGTGGTTTCGGGCAAATCTTGCGCAAGCCGCTGCCGCAGGTCTTCGCCGATGTAGTGCTCCATGCGCTCGGCCGGGGCATGCACATGGTCGTGCGGCAGGCCGAGATGCTCGACGAGATACGCTTCCCACAGCCGATGCGAGCGGACCAGCCGCTGCGCCGCATCGCGGCCGCGCGGCGTGAGCTCTAGGCCGCCGCTGCTGGCTTCGATTCGGCCTCCGAAGAGGAGACGGTAAATACTCAACCGCGCGAGAAATCCTCCGCCGACGGCGCGGGCGGCTTCGCCGATGCCTAGCCGCCGCTCGATGGCCATCTCCTCTAGGCGGTAGAGCATCGCCAGCACGTCCTCGCCCAAAATCCGCAGCGAGGTGCTGACGTTGCGCGACAGGGTGCTCAAAATGCCGTAGCGGGGCGAGAAGACCACGGCCAGCGCGTAGAGCACGCCGACCACCACGGCCATCATGCCGGCGATGTTCGTGTCGATCCAAACGGCCAGATAGTAGCCGGCGACGGCCGTGAGCGCGCCAATGCCGGCGGCGATCAGCAGCATTCGACTGAGCCGGTCGGTGAGAAGCTGCGCGGTGGCTCCCGGCGCGATCAGCATGGCGATCACCAGAATCGAGCCGACCACTTCAAACGAAGCGACGGTCGTGAGCGCCACCAGCGCCATGAGCGTGTAGTGCATGAGCGAAGCACTGATGCCCATCGTCGTTGCCAGCGCTGGGTCAAAGGAACTGATGAGCAGTTCTTTCCAAAAGAGCCAGACAAAGAGCAGATTGACGACGAGCACCGGCACGACCGAGACGAATTGGCGGGGCACTTCGACGCCGGCGATTGAAATCGTATAGATCCCCGGCAGCCCGACGAACTCCAGCAGCCCTTCGAGCACGCATTCGGTGTCAATGTGGACCGCCGAGGCATAGCGGTTGACGAGCACGACGCCCAGAGCAAAGAGCGACGTGAAGACCACGCCCATCGCCGCGTCGGCCGGGACGTTGCCCTGGCGATGAATCCATTCGGTCAAAAAGGTGGTCAGCAGCCCCACGACGAGCGCCCCGGCAAACATGAAGCCGATCCCGAGGCTGCCGGACAGGAGAAACGCCACGACCAACCCCGGCAGCACGGCATGAGCCAGCGCATCGCCGAGCAAACTCATGCGGCGCAGCACGAGATAGCAGCCCAAGACGGCACAGGCCACGTTCGTCAGCGCTGCCACCGCGATCACGAGTATCGCCGTCTGCGTCCCAATGGGCAGCCCGTTCCACCACTCAGCCATGCGACGGCTCCTGCGATGGCGGACGGCTGGCGAGATCATGAGGCGAGTCGGGCAGATGCGTCGGGTCTTGCGGCAGCCGACCGCTGCGGGCGAGCCGCTGTTCGAGAACCTGAACGATTTCGGGCGAGAGAAAATGCTCGATCGAGTCGGCATCGCGATCGACGTGATCGGGGGCGACGTTCGCCCCCTCGATCAAAAACAGTTCCCACAGGCGATGCCGCCGCGTGAGTACCGCCGCCTCGTGCAGCCCCGGTTCGGTCAGTTGCACTCCGCCGGCGCCATCGACGATCCAGCCTTGCCGCCGCGCGTCGCGCAGCAGCGACGCGAGTTGCTTCGCGCTCCAGGGCCGCTCCTCAAGAATCTGCGCGACCGGCAACGGGGGTCGTTCCGGCAGGCGGTCTTCGCTCAACTCGTAGAGCGTGCGGAGCAGGTTTTCGCGGTTCGTCTTGCCACGCAAGCGGCGCGTGCGGAGCGAAGCGGCGACGACACCGCGCGCCGGAGCGAAGAACATGGAGAGCAGGAAAAGCGCCGCGCCGGTCAGCACGATGATCGGTCCCGGCGGGAGCTGTTGCTGGATCGAAAGCAGCGTGCCGAGCGCGCCCATCACGACGCCCACGATGCCGGAAAGGACGAGCATGCGGCCAAGCCGGTTTGTCCAGAACCGCGCGGCCGAGGCGGGAATGATAATCATGGCGGCCATCAGTACCACGCCGACCGCCGGTAAGCCGACAATTGTGACGGCCGTGAGCGTGCCCATCATCAGCAAGTCGAGCAAGAGGCCGGGCCAGCCCTGCGCACGGGCAAACTCGGGATCGAAGCTGTAGACTTTGAACTCCTTGTAAAACAACAGCAGCACGGCGAGACAAACGCAGGAGAAGCCGGCGATGATGGCGATATCGAGATTGCGCATCGTGGCGGCCGAGCCGAACAAAAACGACTCCAGCCCCGCCTTCCCCCCGAGCGGCATGCGGCTGATGCGCGTCAGAAGCACGATGCCCAGTCCGAAAAACGTGCTCAGCACGATGCCGATCGCGGCGTCTTCGCGGGTGCGGGTCCAGCGCCGCAGGAGCGTCATGATGCCGATGCCGACCAGCCCGGCCAGAAATGCGCCGATCATCAGCCCCAGTAGATGGCGGCGCTGCATGAGCAGAAAGGCGATACAGATGCCCGGCAGCGCCGCATGCGAAAGCATGTCGCCCACCAGCGCGCGGCGGCGGAGCACGGCGAAGCTGCCAATCAGGCCCGCCACGCAGCCGAGCAGCGACGTGCCGAGCAGCACTTTTTGCGTAATGGTCAGCGCGAGCAACATCAGTCGAGTTGCTCCCCGCGGCGCACGGCCTCGGCCGCCTCATCGAGAATCGTCAGGCGGCCGCCGTAGGTCGTCTACAGGTTTTGCTTCGTGAAGGTCGTGGCGGTCGGGCCGCAGGCGACGAGCCGCATATTGAGCAAAATCACCTGATCGAAATACTCGCGCACCGTTTGCAGATCGTGATGCACGACGAGCACGGTTTTGCCCCGCGCGCGGAGCGTGTGCAGCAGCCGCACAATTGCCTGCTCGGTCGCCGCGTCGACGCCGGCAAAAGGCTCGTCCATGAAGTAGATGCGCGCGTCCTGCGCAAGTGCGCGGGCAAGAAAAATGCGCTGTTGCTGTCCGCCGGAGAGCTGACGGATCTGACGCCCGGCCAGATCGAGCATGCCGACCTGTTCGAGACAGCGCCGGGCAATCTCGCGCTGCTGCTTGCCCGGCCGCCGGCACCAGCCGAGCTGGCCGTAGGTGCCCATCAGCACGACATCGAGCACGCTGACCGGAAAATCCCAATCGACCGACTCGCGCTGCGGCACGTAGCCGACCAAATGCCGCTGGCGATGGTAGGGCTGGCCGTAGATTTCGACCTTGCCGCTGGCGAGCGGCACCAATCCGAGCGCGGCCTTGATGAGCGTCGTCTTGCCCGCCCCATTCGGCCCCAGCACTCCAATCAACTGCCCCTCGGGCACCGTCAGATCAATATCCCACAACACCGGCTTGCGGTGGTAGGCGACGGTCATGTCGTGAATTTCGAGCGGCGGGGCGGACATAGAGCTATGGGCGGTAGGCTAGATGCTACAGGCTGCAAAAGAAGCCATCGAAGCTCATGCCTGTAGCTCGCAGCCTGTAGCTTGCAGCGTCTCTCACTTCAGCGCTTCCACAATCGCGTCAACGTTGTGCCGAAACATTCCGGCGTAGGTGGCTTCGGGCGTTCCTTCCAGTCCCATCGCGTCGGAGTAGAGTTCGCCGCCGATGCGGAGTTGGTGGCCGCGCGCGGCGGCGGCTTCGATTAGGGACTCAACATTGCGGCGCGGCACGCTCGATTCGACGAAAATGGCTTTGACCTTCTTCTCGACGAGCAGATCGACCAGCGCCTCCATCGCCGTCACGTCCGGCTCATCGACCGTGCTGATGCCTTGCAGCCCATGCACCTCGACCTGATAGGCTTCGCCAAAATAGCCGAAGGCGTCGTGTGCCGTAACGAGCACGCGCTGCGCGGGCGGAATCTCGCCGAGCCGCTGGCGAGCGTAGGCATCGAGCTGTTCGAGCTGCGCGACGTAAGCGGCCGCATTGCGCCGGTAATCTTCGGCGTGGGACGGGTCGAACTCGGCCAACTGCCCGGCGGCGTAGCGGACGCACTCGGCCCAGAGCGCCGCGTCGTGCCAGAGGTGTGGGTCGTAATGCCCTTCAAACTCCGGCGGCTCGCGCAGCCGTGGATCATCAGCGTTTTGCAGGCCGGCCGTCACCGCCACGGTCGGCTTATGATGGGCAAGCTGCACGAGCATGTCCGCCAGCCGGGCTTCGAGAAACAGCCCGCTGTAAAAAATGATCTCCGCCTCTTGCAGCTTGCGGCGGTCGCCGGGCGTGGCCTTGTACAGATGCGGATCGACGCCCGCGCCCATGAGCGCTTCGACCTCGCCGTGCTCGCCAGCGATGGCGCGCAGCATGTCGGCGACCTGCCCGGTGGTGCAGAGAATCTGAATCGGGTAGTCCCCCTGAAACACCTGCTGCACGCCGGCGGGCTGCGTTGCCGCCTGAGGCTCTTGCACGCAGCCAGCCCAAGTTGGCAACAACAATAGTATGCCGAGCAAAATCCGAACGGGCTGCGTCATGGCTGGCTATTTCCGGGAAAACTGCCGTTTTCGGCAGTGGCAAGAGTAGTTTTTGGCTAATCAAAAATACCGGGTAAGGCGGATGCTGTCAAGCGCCGCCGCGTCCTTCCCGCGCAGCACGTCCTTCCCGTGCAGCACGTCCTTCCCGCGCAGGCGGGAAGGCCAGAGAGCAGGCTATGTCTCACGGTAGCGCCAGAGCGGCTATCCTCCCCTGGCGGCTAGGGGCGAAAAGGCAACGCGCTTTAGAACCGGAACGAGCCGCCCGCGCCGGTGAAGAAGTCGTCGGCGTCGTCGCTCAGGCCTTTGCCCCAGCGGATGTCGAGTTGCACGTTATCGCTCACCAGGTAGGTGAATCCGGCATCGAGGTAATGCTCTTGGGTCTCGTCGCCGCGCGCGTGACTGTAAAGGCCGAAGTATTCGACGTACATCGCCAGCGGCTCGCTCAGCGGAATGCCGAGGCTGACCGACTGGTGCCACAGCAAAAATTCATCGCCCTCTTCCCTGTCTGTGTCAAAGCCGGTCGATCCGGCCAGCCCCCACTCATTCGTCAAGTCCCAGCTGTAGAGATAGTTCACGCCCCACTCGGAGTTGTCCGTGGTGAAGTCTTCACCGCCGGTCGGGGCAGTGGTTTGCAGGATCACGGCTTGCTCGGGAATCCAGCGCTGCTGTTCCAGCAGTTCGAGCTTCGCGCCCAGATAGAGATCGTTGCTCCCGTCACTACTGACGGTGCCGACCCCGGTATTGGCTTCGCCCCACTCGTAGGTCCAGCCAATCCGCAGTTCGACCGGATCGGCCAAGCCGATCCGCCAGAGCATCTCGGGCGCGGTATGGTTCTGGCTGATCTCGCCGGTCGCTTCGTCGTCGCGATAGACATAGGTGTAGCCGGTTTCGAGCTGCGCGACGCCACGGCCGACGGTGGAGCTGGCTTCGGTAAAGTCGGGCCGGTCGGTCACCAGCGGTTCTTCGTAAGGGTTCTCTCCGGTGGCACCGCCCAGCAGCCGCCAAGGACCGTCTTGCGCTGCCGCCGGTGCTGCGGAAATGATAGGCAGCGCCACAACGCAGAGCGCTCCGCCAAAGATGAGTGTGTATCGTTTCATGGCGTGTCCCTCACAGCGTCCGGTGTACTCTCCCCCTTTGATGAATCGGCGGTTTGCCGGCGCTCTTTTAGCCTCAAGAGAGATTTTTTGACGAATCAAAACCATGGTCCTACTGGCTGGGCTGTCCACGTACAGCGGGAGTAGACGACCGTGGCTAAGGCAGCGGCCGGGAGAAACGGGTCGGCCGCGCGGCTGCGCCAGCTATAGCAGCTATGCGGCGAGGCGGGGAAAGCTAGCTGTTTGGGGCGGATCGGGGCCGATAACGAGCTTAGCCCTGCATGGCCTGGCCGCCCGAGCCAGAACGTTGACCGCCCCTGGGTGGTCCGGTACATTTCTAAAAACGCCGGCGCAGCCGCGGCTTTTTGGCCGCTCACCTGCCGAGCGCTCGATCCCAGGCCGGCCGTATGGGTCTGACTTACTTCAAACGCTATCGGATGGAGACGGACCTGACCGGGGGCGTCTTCGCCTCGCCCCGGCTGGCTCACGACTACCGGCTCGTCCCGTGGGCTCCCGATCTGCTCGAAGCCCATGCCGGGACGAAGTATCTGAGCTTCCGCTCGGAGATCGACGCCAACGTCTTCCCCTGTTTTGGCGACCGCGCGGGCTGTTCGCGGCTGATGGTCGAGATCACCCACAAACGCGGCTTCCTGCCCGAAGCGACCTGGCTCATCGAGTACATCGGCGCCGGGCCGCGCAAGCGCGAATACTGTGGCACGATTCAGGGCATTGAGGACGTCGGCAATTTTGGGGCGATTCAGAATATCGGGGTTACGCCCCATCACCGCGGCCGCGGGCTGGGGACGCAACTGATTCGCCAGGCCCTGCTCGGCTTTCAGTCGCTCGGCCTGATGCGGGCGTACTTGGAAGTGACGGCTCAGAACGAGCTGGCCGTGCAGCTCTACGAACGGCTCGGCTTCCGCAAAACCCGCACGCTTTACAAGGCGGTCGAGGTTGCCTACAGCTAGCCGCGCCGCTAGGTTGTCGTAAGCCCCCACCTGCCGCAGTGCCCGCCGCCGGTGGGCTGCCGCGCTCCGGTCTCGACGGGGCTTTCGTTTGCTCGGTGGAAGGAGATTTCGTGTCGAAGCTGATTTACTCCCATGAGTACCGCAACGGGCTTGTCCTCGTGGCCGAGCCGATGATGTCGCTCGAATCGGTCGCCTTCACCTTTCTCGTCCCCGCCGGCTGCCGCTTTGATTCCGACGACCGGCAAGGCCTCGCCGCCTTTACGTGCGACATGGCCCTGCGCGGAGCGGGTCAGCGCGATAGCCGGGCCTTCCTGCACGATCTGGAAATCCTGGGCGTCGAGCGGAGCGAGTCGGTCAGCAACGCCCACGCCAGCCTGAGCGGCGCGACGTTGGCGGGTAACCTGCAGCCGGCGCTGGCGATCTACGCCGATCTGTTACGGCGGCCGCAGCTACCGGCCGATCAGATCGAAGCGGCGCGGCTGGTGGTGCTCCAAGAACTGCTCGCGGTGGAGGATGAGCCGAGTCAGAAGGTGATGATGGAACTGCGGCGGCACTATTACCCCGAGCCGTTCGGGCGGTCGAGTCAAGGCGAACGCGAGGGAATCGAAGCAATCGGCGCTGACGATGTGGCCTCGTTCTTCTCGCGCACCTGGCGTCCCAATGGCACGATCCTCGGCGTCGCGGGGCGTTTTGATTGGCACGCGCTGCGCGAGCAGGTCGGCGAGCTATTCGACGATTGGCAGCCGAGCGACGTGCGCGAGCCGAGCGGCGGCGAGCAGCTCGCGCGGCGGGCACATCTGCCGCACGAGACGAATCAGACCCAGATCGGCATCGCCTACGAGAGCGTGCCCTACAACCACCCCGACTATTTTCAGGCCTCCGGCGCAATTGGCGTGCTCAGCGGCGGCATGAGTTCCCGGCTCTTTACCGAGGTGCGCGAGAAGCGTGGACTTTGCTATTCGGTCTACGCCACGATGCACACGCTCCGCGACCGCGCTTGCGTGCTGTGCTACGCCGGCACCAGCGCCGAACGCGCGCAGGAAACGCTCGACGTGACGGTGAGCGAACTAATGCGGCTTTCGGCGGGGGTCGAGTCAACCGAACTCGACCGGCTTAAGGCCCGCATCAAAAGCGGCCTAATTATGCAGCAAGAGTCGAGCATCTCGCGCAGCAGTTCGATTGCACGCGATTGGTATCATCTCGGCAACGCACGCACGCTCGATGAGATCGGGCAGTTGGTCGACGCGCTGACGTGCGAGAGCATCAACGACTATCTAGCCAAACACCCGCCGCGCGATTTTACGTTCATCACGCTCGGCCCCAGCCCCTTGGAGGTGCCTGTTGGAGTTTCTTAAGCACACGCTCCCGAACGGTCTGCAAATCGTGGCCGAAGCCAACGGCGAAGCCCATTCGCTCGGCTTGGGCTTTTTCGTGCGCGCCGGCTCGCGCGACGAGACCGACCGGCTGGCGGGCGTGAGCCACTTTCTTGAGCATATGGTGTTCAAAGGCACGCCCAAGCGCTCGGCGGACGATGTGAATCGCGAGTTCGACGAAATGGGCGCGCACTACAACGCCTTTACGAGCGAAGAAAACACGGTCTACTACGCCGCCGTGCTCCCGGAGTGCCAAGAGCGGTGCGTCGAGCTACTCTCGGACATTATGCGGCCGAGCTTGCGCGAGGATGATTTCAATACGGAAAAGCAGGTCATTATCGAAGAGATCTGCATGTATGAAGATCAGCCGCCCTTCGGCGCGGATGAGAAGATCAAGGAACTGCACTTCGGCAGCCACCCGCTCTCGCGGAGCGTGCTTGGCACGGCGCAGACGGTCGGCGATCTGGCGGTGTCGGAGATGCGCGGTTACTTCTTGCAGCGCTACAGCCCGAACAACATCGTGTTGGCGGCGGCGGGCCGCGTCGATTTTGACCGGCTGGTGAAACAGGCCGAAGCCTACTGCGGCGATTGGCAGCCGCAGCAGGTGGATCGTGAAACGCCCCGCGCGGGCGATGCGTCGGACTTCCATCTGCTCGTCCGCGAAAGCTCGACCCAGCAGTACGTGCTGCAAATGTCCAACGGCCCCGCCGCCACGGACGACGATCGCTACGCCGCCAAGATTCTGACCACCATCGTCGGCGACGACTCGGGCAGCCGGCTTTACTGGGATTTGATCGACACCGGCTTGGCCGAGCAGGCGAGCGTGACCCACTACGAGTACGAGGGAACTGGCGTGGTGATGGGCTACATGAGCTGCGCGCCGAGCCTCGCCGCCGAAAATCTCCAGCGGATGCTCGACATCTACCGCCAAGTCGAACGCGCGGGCGTGACCGAGCAGGAACTCGCGCAGGCCAAGAGCAAATGGAAGTCGCGGCTCGTCCTCAGCAGCGAGCGGCCACGCAACCGGCTGTTCGTCGTCGGCGGCAACTGGATGCAGCGCGGCGAATACCGCCACCTGCGCGACGATCTGCGCGACATCGAGAGCGTCACGCTCGATGACGTTCACGCCGTACTGCGCCGCTATCCGCTCTCGAAGAACACGACCGTCGCCATCGGCCCGCTGGAGTCGCTCCCGCAGCCGCGCTAGCGGATAGCGGTCAGCTTTCAGCTTTCAGGGATCGGGGACGGGGGATCGGGAAAACGCGGCGCGTCCTTCCCGCGCAGGCGGGAATCCAGAGAGCGATCTTCACATAGCGAGAGCGCTAAAGCGGCTAACCTCCCCTGGCGGCCACGGGCGAAAAGCTAATAGCTTGCAGCTTGCAGCTAATAATCATACCAAATCGCGAAGCCGACTTTGCTCTCGTAGTAGTCGTAGAACGAGAACTGGTCGCTCTTGCCATTGTAGTAATCGACGCCGCAGCGCAGCAGGCCGCTGGCGGGGCTTCCGCGCCAGGCCCAGCCGGCTTGGGCGACGAAGTTGCCGCCGAAGTCGACTTCTTCGCGCAAGTGGCCGTTCAGCGCGAAGAACGGCGCGCCGCGCAGCCCGGTAGCAAAGTACGGGCTGTAGTCGAGTCCGAACTGGAACTCCCACGGCTCGCTCACGTCGTAAATCACCGCGTAGCCGACTTCGCCATACACGCGCAGACGGGGCGTGAGGTAGTACGATTTGCCCCACACGAGTACGTCGCGGCTGTAGTTCAAGCGGGGAAAGCCGGGGTGCTTGAGCATGAACTCGTCGGCCAAGTGCGCGCTGAGATGGTAGTAGCCGAACTTCGTCTGCTGCACGCGGTCGCCCCAGACAATCGGCAGGCCGATGCGAAAGTCGACTGCATCCACATCGCGTTCTTCGGCCGGGTCGAGCCGCAATAGGGCGGCGCCTTCGAGTTGCAACTCAATGCCCTCGGGCCGCTCCAAGCCGTTGTTGCCGTAGCGTAGGAGGCTGATCTTGCCGCCGAGCGAAGCGTCCCACAGATGGCCTTCGTCTTTGCCGTAAGAGTGAATCGCGCGCAGGCGCGGCTCTTTGGCTCCGGCCAAGTAGTTACGATAGATAATCCCATTGGGGAGCAGCCACCAGCGATAGTCGCTCGGCGCGCCGGCGGCGATCAGTTCGGCCCAGTCGGCGTCATGAACGACGACCGCGCCCGCTTCGACTCCCGACTCGTCGGACGGAGCGGCTCCCTCCAAGGAAGGCGACTCGGCGAGTTGATACGCGACCGGCCCCTCCGGCTCGACTGCTTCAATCGCGGGCAGGCGCTGCGCCGTGGCAAAGCTGAGGCCGCCCGTTTCTGCGGCGGCGGCCGGTCGCGCACAAGTCACGAGCGCCAGCAGCGCAGCGGCGATGCGCAGCGGCAGGTGCCGCGCGCGAAAGGCCGGAATTGGGAGACGATCGAGACTCATTCCAACGACGTGCTTGGCTCAGGCTCCACGGTCGCTCGCGCGTCCGACGATTCGATACGGGGACTATCATCGGCACAGCCGGCCGAGCTTCCCCAGCACGAAGTTCCGCCGGAAGGGGAAATGCCGGCGGCGGGGCCGCGACGAGCAGCCGGTACGGCGGTTGGGCTGTGTGAAAATGGGAGAATTACGGTGCGGTGTGTGACTGCGCGGGCAGCCGCTGCCCTGCTTGCCCCCCTTGTGCAGCCGTCACAACACGCACGCGCGCGAAGATTTTCAGCGCGGGCGATGCCTGAACACTGGGGGCGCGACCGAGCGCGGCTCGATGAAAGCCGTTGTCAGCGGCTGCGCGACACGGAAGCCGTGGCAGGGATGCCCGCCGACGCCGGCCCGACCGAATCAGGAGGAGGAAACGATGGCGCGGAAGATGCTTTGGACGGCGGTCTGTTTAATCAGCCTGGGAGCCGGCACGGCGCAGGCCGGCGAGCCGGGGGGACTGCTGCGGTGGCTCGGTTGGGGTTGGGGCGATGGCTATCACGCCGCCGATTGCGCCCCGTGTGCTCCGCAGCGCGGGATGTTCGCGCATCATCATGCACGTCCGCCGTATCCGCCGGCAAAACAGTGGCACAACAAGCCCGTGCTGTTCCAGCAGTTCTACCACCCCGCGCCGATGCCGGCCTACGGCCCCGGGATGATGCCCGGCGGCTGTCCGACCTGCCAGTAAGGCCAGCCCGTACTTCGCCCGGCTTGGTCCGGGTGTGCGCCAGAATGGCCGTTTCCTTGCGTGCTCGCGCGCCGTTTGCCCGCTTGCTTGCCTCGCGCCCTGCGCGGGCGGTAGAATGAGGCGTCACGCTGGTTGCTCCAGCACGCAGGAGACGCGTCATGACGGGCATTGGGTGGGCGATTGCGGCGCTGGCCGTCATGGCGTTTGTCGTGGGGGCGCTGTTGGGCGGTCGCGTCCGCGCCGCCTGGCGGCGCTCGACCTTGGCCAAAGCCCGTAAGGAATTTCACCGCCAGCGCGAGCATCTGGAAGCCCGCTTCTTCCAACTCGCCGCCAGCAGCGGCAAGCCGCGCGGGCTGCGCTGGACGCGCTGCGACTTTGAGGACGACGTGGCCTATGCCCGCGACCGCCAGACGGGCGAACTGATCGCCTTTGTCGGCGTCGAGATCGGCTTCTCGGCAATCGAGGGGGGCGGCATGGAAGAGGTCGAAGCGGTCGATGACATTCGCGCCGCCACGGCCGTCTTTCAGTACGACCGCACCTGGCGCACCGAAGGCCGCGCGATCTTCAACCTCAACCCGACCGAAGCGATTGACCGTTTTCAGACGAACCTGGAAATGGTCGCCGAGGATCTGACGCAGCCGTGAGGCAGAAACCGACCAAGCAGCAACTCGCCGCCGCAGTCGGCAAAACCTTGCCCGATGTGATTGCCCCGCACCTGCGCGTCCTGTTCTGCGGGATCAATCCGGGGCTCTACACGGCGGCCGTGGGGCATCACTTCGCCCGGCCGGGCAACCGCTTTTGGCCCGCGCTCCACCAAAGCGGATTCACCGAGCGGCTGCTCCAGCCGTGGGAGGAACACGAGTTGCTCCGCGATGGCCTCGGCATCACCAACGTCGTCGCTCACGCCACGGCAACCGCCGCCGAGCTAACCCGCGCGGACTACGCCGAGGGCGGTCGCCGCCTGCGCCGAAAAGTATCCCGCTACCGGCCCAAAATCCTCGCCGTGCTCGGCGTCACCGCCTATCGCGCGGCCTTCGAGATGCCGAAAGCGCAGGTGGGCTTGCAAGAGGAGAAGCTCGACGACACGGCCCTGTGGCTGCTGCCGAACCCCAGCGGGCTGAACGCGCACTACCAGCTTGACGGTCTCGCGGCAGAGTTTGCAAAGCTCCGCAAGTTCGCGGAGCGTTTGCGAGATTAACGGCTTGGTGAAGTTCACGCTTTAGCACGCTGCGGAAGAGGATCTCGTGAGAGGCTCCACGGGAGACGACCGTATTGTAACTGCATCGGGAATGACGGGGCGCGCGGGAATGACATGTGCTGGAGATTCCGCCCGCTCGGGTGACTTTTTTAGCAGGAGCACATCATGCAGCAGAAGCAACTCGCCTTCGACAGTAGTTTTGCCGTCGAGCTGGGAAACGCGCGCTCGCAGGCGGCGGTGATGGTGCTGGCGTCGGGCGAGTCGACCGGCGGCCCCGACAATCGCCATGTCGGCAGCGACCAGTGGCTGTTCGTCGTTTCGGGGGAGGGAAGGGCAATCGTGGCGGATCAGGAACACGCGCTTCAGGCCGGCGTGCTGCTGCTGATCGAACGCGGCGAGGCGCACGAAATCCGCAATACCGGCCCCGAGCCGCTGCGCACGGTCAACTTCTATGTTCCGCCGGCCTATACCGAAGACGGTCAGACGCTCTCCCGCGGCGAGAGCTAGCCGGCTTAATGGTGGAACAGGCCGTGGAGGAAGCCTCCGAAGCCCGGCGTCGGATCGGCGAGGACCGGCGAATAGGCGGTCACGGGCGTCGGGGCTGCAACGATGGGCCGGTAGGTCGTCACGGCCGTCGTGGGGACCGGCACCGAGGGGCGAAAAGCCGTGCTGCTGGTCATCGGCACGCCCGTCATGCTGTAGCTGGCCGTCGCCAGCGCGGTCGGCGCGTAGTAGGCGGTGGTGCGAGCCGCGTAATAAGCAGTCGTCGGGGCGTAGTAGGCCGTGGTCGGAGCATACGTTGCCGCCGAAGCGCTACAGCCGCAGGCATTTCCGCCGGCGGCGGCAACCGCCGTGGGAGCGTAGTAGGCGCTGGTCGCGGTGGGCGGATAGTAGTAGGAGGTGTAGACCACTTGCGCCGCAGCCTGCGAGACCGGCAGGAGCGAACAGCTCAGCAGCGTCCAAAGAGCCAGTTTCCGGATCATGGTTCGGTTCCTTGCAGGTTCGCGGGTCCGCCCCTCCGCTAGCATAGCATTGCCTACCGTCAATTGTCACGCTCCCGCCGCCGCTGCGAAAAAGGGGACGCAGCTCTTTTTGCGCGCGAATCTTCCTGCCCGGGGCGCGGCGCCTCATTCGGGCAGGGCGCAGCTTGGCGCAACCGGCTACACGGCAGTAACTTGCGCGAAAAGGGCGGCTTCGGCGCAGGCAAAAAGCGCCTCATTTTGTCTCAAACTGTCCCGCCAGTTGGAAGCTGGTTCGCGGAAACGTCCTTCCCGCGCAGGCGGCAGTCCAGGCGCGGAGTCCACCGTCTAGATTCCCGCCTGCGCGGGAAGGACGTGTGCCCAGGAGAAAACGGGGACGTAGCTCTTTTTTTGCGCTAGCTTTATTTGAGCAGCTTCCGCAGCACGGTTTGGAGGATGCCGCCGTTGCGGTAGTAGTCGAGTTCGACGGGCGTGTCGATGCGGACGTTGGTGGTGAACTCGATCACTTTGCCGTTGGCCGAGGTGGCTTTGACTTTCAGCTTGCTGCCCGGCTTGAGATCGTCGCCCAGATCGGCAATGTCGAAAGTCTCTTCGCCGCTCAGCCCGAGCGATTGCCAGGTGTCGCCCGACTCAAATTCGAGCGGCAGCACGCCCATGCCCACGAGGTTGCTGCGGTGGATGCGCTCGAAGCTGGTGGCGATGACGGCTTTGACGCCGAGCAACAGCGTTCCCTTGGCGGCCCAGTCGCGGGAACTGCCGGTGCCGTATTCCGCGCCCGCCAGCACGATCAGCGGGACGCCTGCTTCTTGATAGCGAACGGCGGCGTCGTAGACGGGCATCACTTCGCCATCGGGCAGATGCCGCGTCACGCCCCCCTCGGTGCCGGGAGCGATCTGGTTGCGGATGCGGATATTGGCGAACGTGCCGCGCGTCATCACGCGGTCATTGCCGCGCCGCGAGCCGTAGCTGTTGAAGTCGCGCTGCTCGACGCCGTGCTCCAGTAGATAATTTCCGGCGGGGCTGCTCTTGGCAATCGAGCCGGCCGGCGAGATATGGTCGGTCGTCACCGAGTCGCCCAGTGCGAGCAGCACCCGCGCGGCGTGGATCGGCTCGATCGCTTCCGGCTCGGTCGGCAGATCGACCAGGAACGGCGGCTCTTGAATGTAGGTGCTCTCGTCGTCCCAGTTGTAGAGATTGCCTTCGGAGGTTTTGATCGCGTTCCACTTGGGATTCTTTTCCCAGACGTTGTCGTACTGCTGCTGGAACATCTCCGGCTGGACGCACTCCTGCACGGTGCGCTGCACCTCTTCGTCGGTCGGCCAGATGTCTTTCAGATAGACCGGCTTGCCCTGCCCGTCGCAGCCGAGCGGTTCGTTGACCAGATCAATGTCGGTCGTGCCGGCCAGGGCATACGCCACCACCAGCGGCGGGCTGGCGAGGAAGTTGGCCTTCACATGCGGATGCACGCGGCCCTCGAAGTTGCGATTGCCGCTGAGCACGGCCGAGGCGACCAAATCGCCCTGAACGACTGCCTGCGCGACCGGCTCGGGGAGCGGACCGCTGTTGCCGATACAAGTCGTGCAGCCATAGCCGACGGTGTAGAAGCCGATCTTTTCCAGATCGTCGTCCAGCCCCGCCTTTTTCAGATAGTCGGTCACGACGCGCGAGCCGGGAGCGAGACTCGTCTTCACATACGGCGGCACCTTGAGTCCCTTCTCGACGGCCTTCTTTGCCACCAGCCCGGCGGCGAGCATCACCGAGGGGTTGCTCGTGTTCGTGCAGCTTGTGATGGCGGCAATCACCACCGCGCCGTGGCCGATCTCGACCGGCTGGCCGTTGCGGACGACGCTCGTCCGCCGCAGTGCCTGCTCGTCCAGCGCGAAGCCGCGCTCGTTGATCGGCGCACGCAGCGAAGCGGCAAACGACTTCTTCATTTCTCTCAGCGGCACCCGGTCCTGCGGACGCTTCGGCCCGGCCAGGCTCGGCTCGACCGTGCTCATGTCGAGCGAGAGCGTGGTGGTGAACTCGGGCACGGGGGCTTCGTCGGTGCGGAACAAACCTTGTTCCTTCGTGTACCGTTCGACGAGTTCGACTTCCTGCTGCGTGCGGCCGGTGCGGCGGAGATAGTGGAGCGTTTCGGCATCGACCGGGAAGAAGCCCATCGTCGCGCCGTATTCGGGCGCCATGTTGCCGATCGTGGCGCGGTCGGCCAGCGCCATCGTCGAAACGCCGGGGCCGTAGAACTCCACGAACTTGCCAACCACGCCCGCCTTCCGCAGGATTTCCGTCACGGTCAGCACCAGATCGGTCGCCGTCGCGCCGGGGGGCAGCTTGCCGGTCAGTTCAAAGCCGACCACTTCCGGCATGAGCATGTAAAGCGGCTGGCCGAGCATCACCGCTTCGGCTTCGATGCCGCCGACGCCCCAACCGACGACGCCCAGCCCGTCGATCATGGTCGTGTGGCTATCGGTGCCCACCAGCGAATCGGGCACGGCGACGTGCCCGGCGTGATCTTCGCGGAGGAAGACGCACTTGGCGAGATACTCCAGGTTCACCTGATGCACGATGCCGGTGTTCGGCGGC
>CAYZVT010000048.1:0-17761 GCA_964481585.1 uncultured Pirellulales bacterium | reverse complement strand
GCGACGAGTAACAGAGCGCGCCGCTCGGCTCGGCCACGCTCGCCAGCAGGATCACCTCGCTTCCCACCGGAGCGATGATCTCGCTCGGCGTGAGCCGTAGCCCTTCCTGAACTGCGGGCACGCCAGGTACGATGGTCGCGGCAGGGGCCACCGCCGCTTCGGGGGGCAGAAAGATACGCTGGCCCGACGGGTCGATCCGTGGTACACGCCAACTGGCACAGCCGCTTGCCGCCAGCGCAACGAGCGCAAGCGCAAAAAGGCACCGTGCCGCGCTGGGGGGCCGCCCGTTCATGAGCTGCATGCTCGCTATGCGTCGGGGAATGCAATTGGTCGTCCCTGGCAGACCCTCCCGGCCTGCATATAGAAAAGCTACCGCGCAGTTTCCGCCCGCGTTGCCAAAAAGCAGCGCCCGGCGTGGCACTTTTGCCACTTGCCGCCGTAGCTTGTAACGGGCGTATCAGTCGCAACAGTTGCGCTGCCGCAGCAACGGTGGCGCATGGCGCACCGCGACAGCGGAAGCCCCCGGTGGGGATGGTGGATGGTGGATTTTGAATGGTGGAAAGCGGCGGGTGGCGCACGGCGCACCGCGACAGCGGAAGCCCCGTTGAGCAATACCGGAGGCTAGATTCCCGCCTGCGCGGGAAGGATGGCTTTGCGCCAGATCTCGTCGGGGGCTTCCGCTGTCGCGGTGCGCCGTGCGCCACCCTGCGCATTGTTGCGCCCCGCCACCTCCTCGCTTTCTTGCGCCTCCGCCACCCGCCGGCTAGTTGGCAAAAATGCCGGTGCCGTACCAGATGCCGTTGCTGCCGCGCTTGATGTCGTAGCCGTAGCTGGTGTGGTAGCTGCGAACGGCATTCCAGTGGCCGGGAGAGTGTCGCCAGCTATCGACACAGTCGATGCACGAGTCGATCATCGTCTGGTTCGGCCAGCTTTCGGCTACCACCTCGACCGGCGCGAAGAGGCCGCCGAGCAGGCGGCGAATGCGCTGGAAGCGGAAGTTCCAACGGTGGTGCCCCTGCAAGCGGACTTGGGCCTGATAGCGCGAGTGGCTTTCGGCTTCGCTTACCAGCGTGGGACTCTTTTGGCCGAGCGTGCTCGCCGGCCGTTCCGGATGAACGCGCACCGCCCAGATCATCGTGCGCTGCGTGATCGTGCCCGGCGGCAAGTCGAGAATCGTGGGCAGATAGCTCGTGCGGAACGCGTAGTACTTGCTATTCATGAAAGGATACGCGCTCACGACATGCCCATAGTAGCTCTGATCGCGGTGCGCCAGGTCGATGATCGTCAGCCCCTCGCGGCCGTGCATCTCCTGCATCGAAGCGTGCTGCAATAGCGTCACCGGCTTGCCTCCGACATGAATCACCGTGTCGGTCGGCAGCTTGGCCAGGACATATTGACTGAGCCGCTTGCGGAGCGCTGGATCGTTCGTCAGCGCCGTTTCGACAGCAGCCGCCATCGCACTCGGGCGCTGGGGGTTCACAAACAAGATCAGCAACATCTTGCCTTGCGTCTCGGCTTGCTTGGAAGCGACTTGATAGTTGTCGTGCCACGAGAGCGGCGCCGGCTGCGCGGCGTGGGCGAGCGAGCTACCGAGAGTCCACAGAGCCAGCAGGCTCAGAAGACGAAGCGAGCGCGCGAGAGTTGCCATTGCAGCAGTTCTCCGTGCAAATAGGAATGGGTCGTACTGTCCGTGCACGTGCCCGCAACCGCCGGACATCCGTTAGGGCAGGTGCTCGACCGAAGCCGAGCCAGAGGTAGGTTGCGCGGGCAAAGACGAAAATCTTAAAGCTCGCCAGAGGCGCTCGCAATAGTCTAGCGAGATTAAGAAAAATCTTCCGCAAAAGAAGACTTTTCTGATTCAGGGCCTTTTCGCGGAGGAGAAAAAGGGCGAAAACAGGCGCTCCGCGACAGATGCGGCGTGTTTTTCGCCTCCGCTGGCACTAGCGTTGCTAGTCGCTGGAAACGAATCATGGTATCTAAAGGGGGAGCCGGAAACCGGTTCCGACGCCCAGGCTTTGCAAGGAGCATCCACCCAATGCGACGTGTTGCCTACTCTGCTTTCGCTTCATTGCTGTTCGCTGCCCTTCCCGTCGCCGCCGAGGAACCCGGATCGCTCGAAACCACTTCGCCCACGCTGCACCGTTTGCAGCGGGAACTGGCGGAGCTGACGACTTGGCTGGGACCAGGCCCCAATGGCGACCGCTGGCGTAGCTATTTGAAGTTCGACGCCATCGAGGAACAGTTGCCTCAGCGCGAGCGGGCCAGTCGCGCGGTCGTGCGTGCGGTGCTGGCCCGCTATCGCAGCAATGTGCCGAGTCTTCAAGCCGCGCCGTTTGTCGAGACGCACCAAGCGCTCGCCGCGTGGCTCGCCGAGTTAGAGCAGCACGCGGCGACGATGCCGCCCCGCGAGCGGCTCGCAGCCATGGCCCGCGCGGCGGAGGACGAGTTTCGCCCGGTCACTGGCGAAGATTTGCAACAGGCCAAGGCGCAAATCGCGCGCGCGGCGCGCGGCGTGGAGAATTTCTTGCCTGCCGGCACCGCGAACACGGCCGCTTGGAGGGCGTACCTCCGCTGGGATGCGCTGCAGGCTGAACTTCAACCGCAGGTGGAAAAACCCGACCTGCAAGTGCTTGGCGAGGTGTATCGCCGCTTGAACGAGGATCATGCGGGACTCGAACTGCCGGCCTTCCGCGAACTGGCCGAAGCCCTGCGCCACTACGGCGACATTGCCGCGCTGGCGGGCCAGCAAGGGCTTGAAGAGTGGTACAGCGCGCAGCTTGAGCGGCTCGCCACGGCCTTGGAACAGTATCCCGAGTCGCCGACGCTTGCCAATCGGGAAGTGATTGGCCAGAGCTTGGGACGCTTCACCAGCTTGGGCCTGGCGCCGCAGCTTGTTCGCGCGGTGCGTTACCACTATTCGCACCCCAACTTCTGGGCCGATGCCTCCGGCGAACTGATCGCGGCGGGCTTTCGGGACGTGGTCAATCGCAACACGCCGATTCAGGACTGCATCCTCGGCACGGCCATCGTCGGCAGCGGCACCACCTACGGCCAAGTTGATCTGCGACTGGTTCCCACCTATCGCCGCGCGATTCTCGAAAACGTGCTGACCGGCAATACGCTCTCGAACACCCGGGGTTACAACCGCGTCGTCATCTACAGTGCCGGCAACACGGCGCTCGCCGCGCGGAAGTGGATCATTCTTGAGCCGCAAGGCGTGCGTGCTCCCGAAGCGACGGCCGATGCCGTGACCAACACCGTCACGACCGGCATTGCGGCTGGGCCGCTGGTGCAACATATCGCCCAAAGGCAAATCGCCCGCCAACGCGGCCAGGCCAATGCGATTGCCGCCGCGCGGGCGTCGGTCCGGCTGCGCGAGAGCGTTGATGAAGAAGCGGCCGATCGCGTCGTGCAGGCAAACCACGCCTTTCAAACCAACTTCCGCGCTCCGCTGCTGCGGCGGGGAGAATTTCCTCGGCTGCTCGACTTCCAAACGACCTACGATTATCTCTCCGCGATCGCGCTGTTTGCCAACCGTTCGCAGATCGGCGCTCCCAGCGGGCCGCCGTCGCTCGGCCAGCCGTACGATCTCGCGCTGCGCGTCCATGAGACGCTGCCGAACAACGCGGCCGAGGCGCTGCTCGGCGGACGGACCTTCGAGAGCGAGCAGGTGAAGCAGGAAATTCTCCAGCGGCGCGGCTCGCTCCCCGAGCAGCTTCAGGCCGACGAAGATGAGGAGCCGTGGTCGATCACCTTCGCACGCCGCAATCCGATCACCGTCGACTTTACCGACAATGGCTTCGCCGTCACGATTCGCGGCCAGCGGTACACCTCGGGCGATCGGGAGTTTGGGGCGATGAACGTTTCGGCGCGCTACCAGATTGAGCGAACCGGCGAAGGGCTGCGGCTAGTGCGACAGGGCGAGCTGACCATCGCGCCACCCGACTTTGACCCGGAGCGCAGCCGCCTGGGCGCCGGAGACGTAGCGCTGCGGACGATCTTGCAGCGGAAGTTCGGCCGCTTATTCCCTGAAGAGATCGAGGCGCAAGGCATCGCGCTTCCTGGCCGCTGGCAGTCCGCTGGCACGCTGCAGCCGGCGCTGCTCCAGTCGAGCGAAGGCTGGCTGCAAGTCGGCTGGAACATGACGCCTGCCCGAGCCGCCGCCGCCGATTAGAACGTGGGGAGTTTTGAGTTATGGATGGTGAATTGGGGGCAGGGGACGAGAGTTTCACTTCTTGCCTGCGCTGCACCTCGTTTCGCCCGCGGCCCCAGGCCGGATAGCGCTCTGGCGCGACCATGAGGCAAAGCCTGTCCTTCCCGCCTACGCCGGAAGGACGGCTGACAGCGGTTCGCGCACGCGGCGTTTGCCCGTAGAATTATGGGTGGTATGCGCAGGCGGCCCTGGTTTTAGCAGGTGGAGAGATGGAGCCTCCGGTTCGGATCACGTTCGACTGTTTACCGCTGCGGACGATTGGCCGGCTCGACATTCCGATCGACGCTTCGCCGCAGTACCGCGCGCGCTGCGAGCGAATCAAGGACGCCATCGAGCGGCACGGCTCGTTCAATAGCTACTTTCTGCTCAATGCCGAGTGCGTCTTTCGGCTCACCAACCATGAGTCGATCGGCATGGTGGCGTTCCACTTCGAGGGGACTGTCCTCACCGACCCGAGCGACACCAGCACCAAGGCGGTTGACCTTGAGGTGGAGCTAAAAGGCGAAAGCTGCGAATGGCTCACCAAGCCGGCGACCGATTGGCTCGCCGAGACGGTCCACCACGCGGTGGCGGTCGAGTTCGACCGCTACATTCAGGCTGGCGATCTGCAAAAAGCCATCGCCCGCGTCGAGCAGATCCAGCGCGAGAGCAACGCCCAAGGCGGCTTTTTGGGGATGTATCTGTAGGGCGGCTCTTTCTTGCTACGAGGCCGTCGGTCCGGCCAATTCGTCCCACAGCAGCGTCACTGCGGCGTTGCCCGCGACGGGTGCCTGGCAGGCAAAGTTTTCGCAGACAAACACCGTCGGCAGTTTTTCCAGCGGCTGCTTCCCCGCAAAGAGCGGGTCGAGAAGCGGCGACGCTCCGCGCGCGTCGGGCGCGCGGAGGGCGAGGACCTTGTTGGGAATAAATCGCCGCCACAGCTCGCGCAGGGCCGCCCGCGTATCGCTTTCGTCCAGGCTACCGAGAAGGGCGATCTCTGGCGCGGGGCCAAGGTGCATGTCGAGCGCCAGCAGCATCTGCCCCGCCGCCGTCGGCGCGTGCTCCACCAGCGCGACGGCCGATTCGATCGTGGCGACGGCAATCTCCCGCAAATCGCTCCGCCCAGTAAGCTTCGCCAGCCGCAGTAGCGCCGTGGCCGCCAGCGCGTTGCCGCTCGGGACGCTACTGTCCTGCAAGTCTTTGGTTCGCGCGATGAGCGGTTCATGGTCGCCGGCGGTAAAATAAAAACCGCCGGCCGGGTCGTGGAACTGCTGGAGCATCTGATTGGCCAGCTTCGCGGCCTCGTCGAGATACCGCTCCTCAAAGCTTGCCTGATAGACGGAAACAAGTGCCTGGACCAGCGCGGCGTAGTCATCGAGATAGGCGTCGAGCTTCGCCTCGCCGTGCCGCCATGTATGCAGCAGCCGACCATCCTCGCGCCGCAGATGAGTCAGCAAAAAATCCGCCGCGCGACAGGCGGCCTCCGCGTAGCGCGGCTCGTCGAGCACGCCGGCGGCGGTGGCCATCGCGTCGATCATCAGCCCGTTCCAAGAGACGAGCACCTTGTCATCCTTGCCGGGATGCACGCGCTGCTCGCGGGCCTCAAAAAGCATTTGCCGGCTCTCGGCTAGCTCGGCCGCCAGCTCCGCTTCGTCGCGTCCGAGGAGGCGGGCACTTTGCGCGATCGAGCGCGGCAGATGGAGAATGTTGTGCCCTTCAAAATTTCCGGCATCGGTGACGTCGTAGACGCGATTGAACGTCTCGGCACGCTCGGAGCCAAGCACGGCTTCGATTTCCTCCGGCGTCCAAACGTAAAACTTGCCTTCTTCGCCTTCGCTGTCGGCATCTTCGGTGCTGTAAAAGCCGCCCAACGGATCAGTCATGTCGCGCAGGATGTAGTCGAGCGTTTCCCGCACCGTCTGAGCATAGGCTACTTCGCCGGTCGCCGCATAGCCGTCGAGATACGCCAGCGTCAGCAGGGCGTTGTCGTAGAGCATCTTTTCAAAATGCGGCACCAGCCACCGCGCATCGACCGAGTAGCGGGCAAAGCCGCCGCCAAGGTGGTCGTAGATTCCGCCGCGCGCCATTTTGTCGAGTGTCAAGCGCACCATGTCGAGCAACGACTGCTGATCGCTGCGTCGCCAGAGGCGCAGCAAAACTTGAAGATCCATCGAGTGCGGAAATTTCGGCGCGCGGCCAAAACCGCCGTGCGTGCGGTCGAAGACGCGCTCCAGCGCGTCGGCCGCCGCCGTCAACAGGTCTGGCGAGAGCCGGCCGCGCTCGCCCAACCCCTGGCTCATTCGCTGGACTTGCTCGGTCAGCTGCGCCGCGCCCGCTTCGGCTTGGTCGCGCCGCTCGCGCCAGGCTTCGGCGACGGCTTGAATGACTTGGTCAAAGCCGGGCATTCCCATCCGCGCGTGCGGAGGCCAATAGGTGCCGCCGTAAAACGGGCGCAGCTCCGGCGTGAGAAAGACCGACATCGGCCAGCCGCCGTGCCCGGTCATGAGCTGCACGGCGTTCATGTAAATCTGATCCAGATCAGGCCGCTCCTCGCGGTCGACCTTGATGCAGACAAAGTCCTGGTTCAACTGCCGCGCGATCTGCTCATCTTCAAAACTCTCGTGCTCCATCACATGGCACCAGTGGCAGGCGGAGTAGCCGATCGAGAGAAAGATCGGCCGGTCCTCGCGCTTCGCTCGTTCGAGCGCTTCCTGCCCCCAGGGGTACCAATCGACCGGGTTGTTTTGGTGCTGGAGCAAATAGGGACTCGACTGTTCGGCAAGTCGGTTCGGCATGGCAGCCTCAGATGAGCAAAAGGAATAGGAGCCTGGAGCGAAGGTGGGGACGCCAGCGCGGCACCATGAGGAAACCTAGTCGGAGCAAGCAGCGCGCCGTGCGGGTCGCTCCTCAACATGCTTTTACCGAGTACGATCGCCCCGTAGTTGCACTGCCAGCTTACTTCGGTCAAGATGACTGTGCCGTCCCTCGATCGGGCCGGTTCAGCCGCCGTGCGCGACGATCCCGCAGGCTCCTCTGAGCAGGAATGACGCAGCGCCAGCGGCAAAATGACTCTCGCAGCTTCGTCGCTCGCCGGTCCGCCCCCAATGTTCAAGCACGACGACAATCGCTTCGAACTGCTCGAACCGCTCGGCATGGGCACCGTCGGGACCGTCTATCGTGCCCGCGACCGCCAGACGGGCGAGGTTGTCGCTCTCAAGCTGCTGATGCCGGTCGTCTCGCACGACCCAAAGATTCTCGGCCGCTTTGAACGCGAAATGACGATCATGGAGCGGCTGAGCCATCGGCATATTGTCCGCTACGGCATCGGCGGCAGGTTGGGCGGGCAGCTCTTTTACACGATGGAATTGCTCGACGGGGGGAATCTTAAGCAGCTACTGCAGGCTCAGCATCGCCTGCCATGGCAGCAGGTGGTTGCTTGGGCAATTCAAATCTGCTCTGCGCTGCAGCACGCCCACAACCACGGCGTCATCCATCGCGATCTGAAGCCGGCCAATCTGTTCATCAGCCATGACGGTCGGATGGTGCTGGGCGATTTCGGCATCGCCCGCGACACAACCGGGGTCGATTTGACGGCGGCGGGGATCACGGTCGGCACGTTTACCTATATGTCGCCCGAGCAGATCACCGCCGACCAGCGAATTTCGGGGAAAGCCGATCTTTATTCGCTCGGCTGTCTGCTCTACGAGCTGCTCACCGGCCAGCCCCCGTTCCAAGGGCAAAACTTCGCCCAGGTCTGGGACCAGCACCTAAACAAGACGCCGCTGCCGATCCGCGAGCAAGTGCCAAATTGTCCGCCGTGGCTGGAAAAGATCGTGCTGCAACTGCTCCAAAAAGATCCGGAGAAGCGGCCCTTCAACGCCCGCTTTGTCGAGGGCTATTTGAAGCAGCACGGCCGCGACGCGGTCGAGCAGGGCGAAGCGCCGGCCGAGCCGCTTCCGTCGCCGCTCGCCACCGCCCACGGCGCCGCCGTCGCCACCAGCCCGGCCGACAGCGTCTCCTGGACGATGCTCGCGGTCCTCTTTGCAGCAGTCGCCGGCGTCGTCTGCCTGGAGCGGCTGCTGGGCAGCTAGCGGCACTCAATCATTCCCGCGCAGGGCGGGAACGACGTTGTGGCGTGAATGACGCTTCCGCAGGGCTTCTCACTTGTACGCCTGATCGGGCGTAGGAAAACGGCCGGTTCGCACATCGTCGCGGAACGACTCGACCGCGCCGCAGATCGTCGTCTTCAGATCGGCGTACGGCTTCACGAAGCGCGGCACGTAGCCGCTCGACAGGCCGAGCAGGTCGTTGATGACGAGCACCTGCCCGTCGCAATCGGCTCCAGCGCCGATGCCGATCGTGGGAATGCGCACTTCACTCGTGATGCGCTGCGCGATGCGCGCCGGGATGCACTCCAGCACCATCGCGAATGCCCCGGCCGCTTCGGCCGCTTTGGCATCGGCCATGAGCTGATCCTCGTCGCGCTGCACTTTGTAGCCGCCGAGTTGGTGGACGTTCTGCGGCCGCAGTCCGCAGTGCGCCATGACGGGAATGCCGGCCGAGGTGAGCGCGGCGATCGTATCGGCCTGGTCCACACCCCCTTCGAGCTTCACCGCCTGACAGCGGGCTTCCTTGAGGATGCGGCCGGCGTTTTCGATCGACTTGTGCGGGCCGAGATGATAACTCGGAAAGGGCATATCGACCACGACCAGCGCGTGCTCGACCGCGCGGCCGACCATCTCGGCGTGGTAGATCATCTCGTCGAGCGTGACGGGCAGGGTATTGCCGTGGCCTTGCACGACCATCGACATGCTATCGCCGACCAAAATCCCTTCGACTCCGGTGGCGTCGAGCAATCGCGCCATCGTGTAGTCGTAGGCGGTGAGCATCGTGATTCTTTGCCCCGCCGCTTTCATTGCGGTGAAAGCCGGTACGGTGATTCGTGACGGCGTCGCGTTCATACAAGTCCAATGGGTAAAAGAAGCCGGTTCTGCCCCTTTCGACGAGCCTGCTCCCGCATTGTTACCCGCCGCCGAAAGACTGACAAGCCGCACGCACGCGCCCGCCACGCGAGAAGCCAAACGGCCCGCAGGTGACGTTCGCCACGCCGCCGGGTAGACTAAAAGCGACGGGTGGCGGGGGCGCACCGCCGAAGGCGGAAGCCCCCGAGGAACCGGGCCGCTCGGGCCTGGATTCCCGCCTGCGCGGGAATGACGGCGGCCTCGGGAGCTTCGCTTCGCGCGCGCCCCCGCCACCCCGCCTAGTCGTGCCAGTGGGCAAAACAGGTACGTTGCTCGCCGGCTATTGGGTGCGAGAATGGGCCAGCCGCTGTAAGGTAATTTTCCGAGTTTCCACGCCGATTCCCGTTCGCACGCATGGCGATTGAGCGCAAAACGCGACCGCAGACCGACGACGCCTCCGCCCGCTGCGCTCCGGCCGCCCTGCGGCAAGCGCTGGAATTAGTCGCCGACGCCGTGCTGTTTGTCGATCCGCCGACGCTCCGCGTGCAGGACGCCAACCGGGCGGCGGCCGCGCTGCTGGGCTGCGCTCTCGATCAGCTGCGCGGCACCACGCTCCCGGAACTGGTGCCTGAGCTTGCGCACGAGCCGGTTGCTGCTGACTCGTGGCGGCAGGTGACTTTTCAGCCGCGACGCGGGGCGGCGTTTGCGGGCCAACTGCAAATTGCCCGCAGTTGCGGAGAGCAGCATGACCTGTTCGTGGTCGTGCTGCGGCCAGATTCCCCGCAACCAACAGTTCCCGCCGAACCTGCCGCCGATCCGCTGACAAGCCTGCCGATTCGCCCGGTTCTGGAAGAACGGTTGAACAAGGCGGTCAAGCGCGCCCGCGCGGGCAACTACCACTTCGCGCTCTTTTTTGTTGATGTCGATTCGTTCAAACGCGCCAATGACACGCTGGGGCATCTGGCGGGGGACGCGATCTTGCGCACTGTCGCCGAGCGGCTGGCCGCTGCGCTGCGTCCGACCGATCTGGTTGCCCGCTACGGCGGCGACGAGTTTGTCGCGCTGCTCGATGAAGTGCGCGCGCCAGAGCACGCACGCGCCATTGCCGAGCGGATGCGCCAACGGTTGCAGCCGCCAATCGCGCTTGATACCGGCGAAGTCACCGTTACGGCCAGCATCGGCATCGCGCTGAGCGACACCGCGCCGCTCTCGGCGGCAGGTGTGCTGCACGCCGCCGATCAAGCGATGTACGAAGCCAAACGGCAGGGCAGGGCGGGGCGATTCGTCGTCGCCGGCGGTTGATTCACCTTCCACAACACGAGAGTCCAGGCCGGAGACGAAGCCTTTGAAGATCGTAGTGCTTGACGGTTATACCCTGAACCCCGGCGACCTGAGTTGGCAGGGGCTGGAAGTGCTCGGCGATTGCACGATCTACGAGCGATCGACCGAGGAGGAAGTCATCGAACGCGCGCAAGGGGCGGAGATTGTCCTGACGAACAAAGTCGAGATCCGCCGCGACGCCATCGAGCGACTGCCCGCCTTGCGCTATATCGGCGTGCTGGCGACCGGCTACAACATGGTCGATGTCAACGCGGCAGGCCAGCGCGGAATCACGGTGGCGAATGTTCCCACCTACGGCACGCGCTCGGTCGCGCAGATGGTCTTTGCCCATCTGCTGCACTTAACGCAGCACGTCGCCGAGCACGCCGGCAGCGTGCGCCAGGGGCGCTGGGCCGCTTGTCCCGACTTTTGTTACTGGGATTACCCACTCGTGGAACTCGACGGGCTGACGATAGGCCTTGTCGGCCTCGGCCGCATTGGCGCGGCCACCGCCGAGTTGGCACGCGCTTTTGGAATGCAAGTCGTCGCCACCTCGCGCAGCAACAAACCCGGGACGCCAGGCGTGCAGATCGTCGATCTGGAAACGCTCTTGCAAGCGAGCGACGTAGTAAGTCTGCACTGCCCGCTCACGCCGGAGACCGCAGGGCTGATTAGCCGCGAGCGGCTGGCCCTCATGAAGCCAACCGCGTACCTGATCAACACCAGCCGGGGTCCGCTCGTCGACGAAGCGGCGCTCGCCGACGCGCTCAACGCGGGCCGCCTAGCGGGCGCGGGGCTGGACGTGCTGGTCGAGGAACCGCCGCCGGCCGAGCACCCGCTTTACACCGCCCGCAACTGCTCCATCACCCCTCACATCGCCTGGGCTACCCGCGCCGCCCGCGCCCGGCTCATGGAAACGGCCGTCGCCAACGTCGCGGCGTTTTTGGAAGGCAAGCCGCAAAATCTCGTCCGCGTCTAACGAGGATCTGTAGAACGCCGGGGGCGGGGCGCGCCCCGTCGCCGCTAGTCCTTCAAATGACGACACTTGCAACGCCATGCCGCCGCCGCGTGCTTTTCCAAGCCCTGCGGCAGCGCTATAATGCGTCGGCAGCCGATTCCTTGAGCAAGAGCCGGAGCTGCGTCGCATCTGGACAAAGGCCATGAATTTTCTTTCCGCTGGGCAGCAATCGAGCGCTTTGGGACCGCTCCGCAGCCTCGCGCTGCGGCTGCTCAGGTGGGCTGTGCTGCTTTGGCTGGTGTCTCCCGTGCTGGCGATGCAGGCACCTTTTCCGATCAACGACGAACCGGTTCCCGAGGCCGTTGACGAGCCTCGGCAGGCGGAACCGGCTCCAGCAGAGGCCGACGCCGGCGAGGTCGCCGAGCCTTCGCCTAAAATCAGCGGCCGTGCCCCGGCCTTTGGCAGCTTGATTCGCGTGCCGCTGCCCATCACGGGCAACGTGGACAATCGCATCAAGGCGATGATCCAGCGTGCCCAGGACCGCGCCGAGTTTGAAGGGGGCGCGCGGCCGGTGCTGGTTTTGGAGTTCGTCCCGAGCGGCAGCGAGTTCGGCGAAGGGACCGACTTTACCCGTGCGCTGGCGCTGGCCCGCTATCTGTCGAGCCGGGAACTGGCGGGGGTGAAAACGGTGGCTTACGTTCCGCACTCGATCAAGGGCCACGCCATTCTGGTGGCGATGGCCTGTGAAGAGATCATCATGGCCCGCGACGCCGAACTTGGCGAAGCGGGCATCGACGAGCCGGCCGAGGCGGCAATCGACCCGACCGTGCTGGCCGGCTATCGCCAAATCGCCCAGCGCCGCCGCACGATTCCGGTCGAAGTCGCGCTCGGGATGCTCGACAAGCGGCTTGAAGTGCTCAAGGTCGAGACGGAAGTCAGCGTCGAATATGTCCTGCGCGAAGATCTCGACAAGCTCCAAGAGCGGCGCGCGGTGCAGTCGGCGCAAGTGCTGATCCCGCGCGGCGAACTCGGCCACTTCACGGGTGCCGAAGGACGTGCTCTCGGTTTTGTGAAATATCTGGCTGGCGATCGGCAAAGCGTCGCCCGCGCGCTCGATCTTCCGCCCGAAGCGCTCCGCGAAGACCCGTCGCTCGGCGGCGAGTGGAAAGCCGCATTGGTCGGCGTCGAAGGCCGTATGGATACCCAGAGCGTGAGCCGGCTGCAAAGCATGATCGCCGAGACGCTTCGCAGCGGCCGCGTCAACTTGCTCATTGTGCGGATCGACAGCGCTGGCGGACCGCTGGCCGACAGCCTCAACTTGGCGAATTTTCTGGCCGGACTCGATCGCAGCGAAGTTCGCACGGTCGCCTATGTGCCCGATCAAGCGCGCGGCGGCGCGGCGCTGGTGGCGCTCGCCTGCGACCAACTGGTGATGCACCCGCAAGCGGTGCTCGGCGGACTCGATGCGGAGCAGGCCGCGCTCGAAGAAGCCGACGCGGCCCGCGAGTCGGTTCGCGGAGCCTTGGCGCCGGCCAAGGGGCGAAGCTGGTCGCTGCTGGCCGCCTTCGTCGATCCGCAACTGCGCGTCCATCGTTACCAGAATCGCACCAGCGGCGTGGTCGCGTATTTCAGCGCGGAGGAACTACAGGAACAAGAAGACCCGCAAGATTGGGAGCGTGGCCCGCGCGTCACGCCCGCCGAGGGAACGCTTGAGCTGGCCGGCAAAGAGGCGCAGCGGCTAGGGCTGGCGAGCGAGGTCGTGGAGAGTTTTGATGAACTGAAACAGCTTTTCGGCCTGCAAGACGATCCAGAACTGCTCGAACCGAACTGGGCCGAGCACCTGATTGCGGCCCTGGCCCGTCCCGAACTGGCGTTTTTGCTGCTGGTGATCGGGGGCGTCGCGGTTTACGCCGAGCTGAACTCGCCCGGCGTCGGCATCGGGGGCTTTATCGCCAGCATTTGCTTTCTGCTCTTTTTCTGGAGCAAGTTTCTCGACGGCACCGCCGGCTGGCTCGAAGTGCTGCTGTTCCTGGCGGGAGTCAGCTTCTTGCTGCTGGAGATTTTCGTGATCCCCGGCTTTGGCGTGTTTGGCCTCGGCGGCGGGCTGCTGATCATCGCCTCGCTGGTGTTGGCGAGCCAGACGTTCGTCTTCCCGCACGACAGTGGCGAAGTGCGGCAACTCCGCGATTCGCTGCTGGTGGTCGGCGGCTCGATGGTCGGGATCATTCTCGCGGCGCTCGTGCTGCGCCGTTTTCTGCCGCATGCGCCGCTGTTCAATCGCATGTTGCTCGAACCGCCGCGTTACGATTTTGCGGTCGAGACTCCCCCGGCGCGGGGCTACGACTTTCAGCACTTGCTCGGCCAGCAGGGCGTGGCGACCACGCAGCTTACCCCCTCGGGAAAGGCCCGCTTTGGCGACGAGATGATCGACGTGATCGCCAGCACCCTCGTCGAGCGCGGCGCGGCGGTGAAAGTGACGCGCGTGCGCGGCAGCCACGTGTACGTCGCGCCGGCCTCCGCCGCCGAGTAGCGCGCGCCGCCGCCGCGCTGCCGCTGCGAGAAAACTCGCCCCGCGCGAGGCGAGATGTGTACAATAAAGGTACTAAGGGCGAGCGTGTCGCTCGGCTGCTGTTACGATCTCCAACTTGCGCTGCGCATGAACGGTGTCGATCCTCTCCTGTGGCCCATCTTGCTGCTGCTGGTCGGCTGCGTGCTGGCAATGCTCGAAGTCTTTCTCCCCTCGGGCGGCATCTTGGGATTCTCGGCGGCGGCGGCGGTCTTTAGTTCAATCGGGCTGGCGTTTCTCTACCGAGGGATGACCGGCGGCGTCGTGTTCACCGCCGTGGCCCTCGTCGCGGTGCCGGGGGTGATCGCCGTCGCGCTGCGCTACTGGCCCGAGACGCCGATGGGCAAGCGCATTCTGCTTGGGCTACCGACCGACGAAGAGGTCTTGCCGCTCGAACACAAAAACGAGCTAAGAAAGCTCGTCGGTCAGATCGGCACGGCCACCTGCCCCATGCTCCCCAGCGGCGCGGTGCAGGTCGGCGACCGGATCGTCGACGCCGTGAGCCAGGGCATGTCGATCGATCAGGGGCAGAAAGTGAAGATCATCGAAGCCCGCACCTACCGCGTGGTGGTGCGGCCGGTCGAAGAGGGCGACGAGCAGCGCAGTGAGCAACCCGACGATCTGCTCTCGCGGCCGCTGGAAGAGTTGGGCCTGGAGCCGCTCGACGACCCGCTGGCTTGACATTCCGCCCTCACGGGTTACAAGGTAGGCTGTCGCGGTTCGTGCTGCGCGGGCGGCGAGCGGACGCGGCTCTTTCTTTTTTGGTCTCAAGGAAACATGGCAATGCAGTTGCTGGCCCAGGGCGGCGATTCGACTTGGATTTTCATCTTCATCATCTTTGCGCTGATGATCGTCGGCCTGGTGATGCTGGTGATCTTCGCCCGCTATTTTCGACTCTGGATTCAATCGGTCACGACCGGCGCGGGCATCGGCATCTTCGATCTGGTGCGGATGACCTTGCGGAAGGTGAACCCGGCCGTCCTCGTCCGCTCCAAAATCATGGCCGTCCAAGCAGGCCTGGACACGAAGATGGGCATCACGAGCAAGTCGCTCGAAGCCCACTATCTCGCCGGCGGCAACGTGCCGATGGTAATTCGCGCCATCATCGCCGCGACCAAGGCCAAAACGATCGAACTCGACTTCAAGCAAGCCACGGCGATCGACCTGGCAGGCCGCAATGTTCTGGAAGCGGTGCAGACGAGCGTCTACCCCAAAGTGATCGATTGCCCGGCCCGCGACTCCGGGCGTCCGACACTCGACGCGGTCGCCAAAAACGGCATTCAGTTGAAGGTCAAAGCTCGCGTAACCGTGCGGGCGAACCTGCAACAGCTTATTGGCGGTGCGACCGAGGAGACGATCGTCGCCCGCGTTGGGGAAGGGATCGTCAGCGCCATCGGCTCAGCTAATACCCACGCCGAAGTGCTTGAAAACCCCGACCGGATTTCCCGTGCCGTGCTCGCGCGGCGGCTCGACTCGAACACGGCGTTTGAAATTGTCTCGATCGACATTGCCGATATCGACGTGGGCGACAACATCGGCGCGCGGCTGCAAGCCGATCAAGCCGAAGCCGATACGCGCGTGGCCCGTGCTCAGGCCGAAGGGCGACGTGCCCGCGCCGTCGCGACGGCTCAGGAAAATCAGGCCAAGATCGAAGAATGTCGCGCGACGCTCGTCGCCGCCGAAGCCGAAGTGCCGCAGGCGATCGCCGACGCGATCAGCACCGGCAAGCTCGGCATCCTCGATTACTATAAGCTCCGCAACGTGCAAGCCGACACCGAAATGCGGCGCTCGATCGCGGGCGCGCCCCAGCGCGAAGTCAAACAGCCGACTTCCTAGCGTACCGACGGTTCGCACGACCGCCGCCAATGATGAATAGCCTCACGCTTCTCCAGATCGACATCAACGACCTCCTGCGGGTGGTGGTTCCGCTGATTATGGTCGTGATCTGGATCGTTTCGCAGGTGCTCACGGCCAAGCGCGAGCAACCGCCGGCCGGACGCGGAGCGCCGGCGGGCGAGGAGCCGGAAAACGCGCAGCTGCGCGATGAGATTGAGAAGTTCCTCCGCGAAGCGGCTGGCGATCGGCCTCAGCAACAAGCCGGCGCGCCAGCCGGGGCCGATCCGCCGCCCGAGCGCGATGATCGGTGGAGCGAAGGACGCCGCCACCAACAACAGCAAGAGTATGATCGGGAGTTGGCCCAGCAACGCCAGCGCGAACAACAGCGCCAGCGCGAACAACAGCGCCAGCGCGAACAGCAGCGCAAGCAAAGCGAACGATCGGCTCCGGCAACGCAGGGTGGGGGCGAACCAGCCCGCGAGCGGCAGCCGGCGCGGCCGGGCAATCCGGTACGTGCGGAGGTGGTCGAAACGCCGACAATCGCCGAGGTCGTAAGTTCCGGCGCGCTGATTCCCGGCAAGGAGCACCTCGCGCCGAGCGTGCTGGCGGATGCCTACCAGCGGGCCGAGCAGCATTTGCACTCTACGTTCGATCACGATCTGGTTTCGATCGACAATCCGGGGTCCGGCCTCATCGACGCTCCCTTGGCGGTCATCGAAGCCGGCAGTGGCGAGGCTCCGGCGCGCTCGCTGATTGCCGATTTGCTCCGCAACCCGGTGAGCATTCGGCAGGCCATTCTCCTGAGCGAAATCCTCCGCCGGCCCGACGAACGCTGGTAACGATGGCAGGCTCGTGCCGGCGCCGTGCGACTGGCTCGCTTCTCCTCAACCGAACTTGGCGCGATGGCGATCGATTTCCCCTCCCCCGAGCCTGGCAACACGCGAATCGGCTGGATTGGCACCGGGGTGATGGGCCGTAGCATGTGCGGCCATCTGCTCCGGGCGGGCTACGCCGTCACGGTCCACAATCGCACCCGCGCCAAGGCCGAGCCGCTGTTGGCCGAGGGAGCCGACTGGGCCGACTCGCCCCGGACGGTAGCCGAAGCGGCGGACATTATCTTCACCATCGTCGGCTACCCGCGCGATGTGCGCAGCGTCATGCTCGGCGAACAGGGCGTGCTCGCCGGCGCTCGGCCCGGCGCGATTCTCGTCGATATGACGACGAGCCAGCCGGCGCTGGCAATCGAAATCGCCGCAGCGGCGGCGCAGAAAGATGTGGCGAGTCTCGATGCGCCCGTCTCAGGAGGCGATGTCGGCGCGCGGAACGCGACCCTCTCAATCATGCTCGGCGGCCAGGAGCAGGCGTGTCGCGCCGTCGAGCCGCTGCTGCAACTGCTCGGCAAAAGCATCGTCCGCCAAGGCGGACCCGGCGCCGGGCAGCACACCAAAATGGTCAACCAGACGCTCATCGCCACCGGCATGATCGGCGTCTGCGAAGCGCTGCTCTATGGCTACCGGGCCGGGCTGGATTTGAACAAGGTCATGCAGTCGGTTTCCTCCGGCGCCGCGGGAAGCTGGTCGCTCTCGAATCTCGCCCCCCGTATCCTCGACGGCAACTTTGATCCCGGCTTTTTCGTCGAGCATTTTATTAAGGACATGAGTATCGTGCTCGACGAAGCGCGGCGGATGGATCTCGCCCTGCCGGGATTGGCGCTCGCCCATCAGCTTTATGTCGCGCTGGCCGCGCAAGGCCACGCCCGCGACGGAACGCAGGCGCTCATGCTCGCGCTCGCCTCGCTTTCGGGCATCGACTGGAAAGGACGCTAAGCGACGCAGAAAGCGTGGCGGGGGGCGCACCGCGCGAGCGGAAGCCCCCGGCCGCGCTGGTGTGGATTCCCGCCTGCGCGGGAGTGACGGATTGCGCCCCGT
>CAYZVT010000047.1:0-17870 GCA_964481585.1 uncultured Pirellulales bacterium | reverse complement strand
CACGCCACTGGTGGCGCTGGCCTTCGAGTGCCAGATGTTCCCCGAGATTCCGATGCAAGCGCATGACATCTACATGGACAAGGTCGTCACCGAAGCGGCCGTCTACGCCGGGCGGGGCAGAAGCTAACGCGCTGGCATGTGCGTTCCAGTCAGAAGGGAGAAGCGGGCGTGGCTGCGGAGATTGAAGACACCTACGCCGAGGGCTTTCGCAGCATCTATGCGGAAGTGCTGATTACGGCCCGCGATCGCCGTTGGCTCGACCATTGCCTGCATGCCGTTACCGGGCACGCCAGCAGTACGATCCTGTGCGATTGCGAGGCGGGCGTCGATCGCTACGTCGGGCCGGGAGGCGAGGAGCAAACGCCGACGCCCGACGGGCGGCCGGGGGCGATCGTGCAGTTTCACGTTCCCCGTTTTCGCAAAGACCGCGAGCGCGCTCTGGAAAAGACGCTCCTGGCGCGGCTGAGCCAAAACGTGCTGACCTGCCCCACGGCACGCTGCTTCAGCCCGATGCAGGACGAGCCGTACTTCAAGCTCGGCCGCAAAATCGCCTACTTCGGCGACGGGCACGAGCGGCGGGTGACGCGCTTCGAGCGGCCGATGTGGGCGATTCCGATCATGGGGGGCGAATTTTTGCTCGACCGCCGCTTCGGATATCGCGATGGGATCATGGGGGGCAATCTCTGGTTCTTCGGCGAGACGGAAGACGCCGCCCTCGAAGCGGCCGAGCGGTCGCGCTCCGGCGTCGAGCAAACCGCCGGCACGATTGCCCCATTCCCCGGCGGCTTGGCCGCCAGCGCTTCAAAAGCCGGCAGCCGCTATAAATTTCTCTTCGCCAGCACGTACGCCGAGTTCTGCCCGACGCTCCGCGAGGAGCTAGGCGACGCTTCGCGCGTGCCGGAAGGGGTGCGGTCGATCATGGAGATCGTCATCAACGGCCGCGACCTGGAAGCGGTCACACAGGCGACCCACGCCGCCATCGACGCAGCGCTCGACACGCCGGGACTGCTCAAAATCTCCGCCGGCAACTACGGCGGCCGCCTCGGCAAAAGTTTTGTGTATTTGCGCCGCGGCGCGGAGGCGTAGGGGAAGGCGTAGGGGAAGGCGGAGGGCGGAAAGGTCGCTGGTGCGTTTCGCATCGCCGACTCGCAACGCCTCATGCGCCAGCGTCCGCCCTCCGCCTTTCCTCCGCTTTCTCGCGCCCGGGGGCCTCCGCTGGCGCGGTGCGCCCCCGCCACCCTGTTAGTAGCGGAGTTCCAGCCGCGCGGTGAGGCCATCAAACACGACGGCGTCTTCGGCGTGGACGAACGAGCTGCGCTGCACGGCGTCGATGTACGTCTCGGTGCTCACGGTGTTGAACCAGCTTGTAATAAAATAGCCGGCGGTCGCGCGGAGGTTGCCGGTCTGGTTCTGCCAGCCGAGGCCGAGTTCCATTTCGAGCATGGCGATCGCGCGGTCGTCTTCCCACGAGGTTTCGACTTCGGTCGCGCTAAGGGTCGAGCCTTGGAAGTAGTCGGCCTGGAACGTGCCGACGAGGAAGTTGGCAAAGCTCTTGCCGTAGACGAAGATGCCGCGCGAGCAGGCCTGGCGTTCAAAATCCGCCCCGACCCGCAAGCCCGCCCCGTCGAACACAATGTCGGTAGCGACCTGGCGGGTAAAGGTGCCGGCAAAGGTGGAGTCGAAGTTCTGCTCGTAATGGGCGTAGCGCGCCCCGAGGATGAAATTCAGTGCATGGCAGCGGCCGGCGTGATAGAGCCAGCGGTACTCCAAGTCGGCCAGCTGAAATTCGATGTCCTGCGCGGCGCTGGCCTGCGCCACATCCGACGCGCCGCCGAGCGTGAGCGGGTGGGCGACGAGCGAACGAACATCGCCCGTGCTGCTAATGCTCCCTTCGCCTTCGGTCTGGAAGTAGGTGTAGGTCGCGCCGAGACTGGCGCAGTCGCTCAGGGCGTAGGCGAAGCCGGTGCGGAAACCCGAGTCGTAGTCCATGTCGGTCGTCGCGGTGCGGCCGACCTGAATGCCGCGATTGGCGAACGGGTTGGGCTGCGTCCACGTCGGGCCGTTCACCTCGGCCGCGAAGGGGACATCGAAGTTGCGCGGCATTAGATACAAGTACTCGCCGAAGGCGGCGTGGCGATGCTTCCACCACGGATCGCACGCGTCGCCGCAAGCAGTTCCGCAGCTCACGCCACAGCTTGTGCCGCAGCCGCAGCTCATACTGCCCCCGATCGCGGGAGAGGCGGCCGGCTCGCTCATTGTCGGCAGTTCGCCGGTCGGCGGCGCGGGCGCGCCGAAGGGGAGCGTGTTTGGCGTCGGAACCGCTTCGCCCCAACCGTCGGAAGCGAGAGCTTGAACTTGGGCAAAAGCGGCGCTGCTCCAGGTGAGCCAAGCGGCCAGCGCCGCTGTGGCCAGGATCGTGGTCCTCATCGCCTTTTCCTCGTCGTGTTTTGTACCGCAAGGGGAAGTGAGCCTCTGCTCATTAAATCGTCCGCTACAATTCGTTTTTTTAGAAAAATCGTTATAGTCGGCAGACTCCCCTCCCGCCCCGTGGCTAGCGCCAGCTTACGTGGCTTTCTCCGCTGCCCGGCTTTTGCTGGGCGCTGGGGATCGCTAGGCTGGGGGGAGGTCAATGCGGCGGGAGCGCGCTTTCGGGGCAGAGCCGCCGTGCGTGCCGGAAAGAGAGAGGAGCGACGATGTCGGATCGGGAACGTTGGATTGTTTATCCCCTGTTGTTTATGGCGCTGGCGGTCAGTCTCCGCGATAAGCTGACGCAAACGGTGCGGGCGGAGCGGATCGAGTGCCGCACGCTCGTCTTCTCCGGGCCAGGAGACGAGCCGCTGGTATTCGTGCTGCCCGAAGGGGGCGCCAGTGCCGGCGGAGAAGCAAAATCGCGCGGGCTGCTGCTCTTGGACGGGGGGGAGCAGCGACTGGCGACGGTCGGACGCGTGGTGCAGTGCGAAGCAGTCGTCAGCCGCGAAGTGGCCGCCGAGCAGGTTCTCGCCCGCAAGGCGGTGCAGTCGCAGGCGCTACTGGTAACCGACCAGCGTGGCCGGCCGCTCGTCACGGCCGGGGTAGAACTCGACCCGAAACGCGAGTCGAACGACCGGCTGGGGCCGATCAAAACCTTCGACAAAGAGGGGCGGCTGCTTTCGCAACTCGGCGCGTCGATCTACTGCCAAGAACTCCACGTCTTGGACGCCCAGGGCCGCAGCCGGGTGACGCTCGGCACGCTGCCGCTCGAAGCTGGCCAGGAGGAGACGGAAACCGTCGGCAGGATCAGCGTTTACGGCGCTCAGGGGCAGCAGGCCGTGGGCCTCAGCACCGACGCGGTCGGCCAAGCCGGCGTCGTCAGCACGCATGACGCCGACGGCGCGCCGCTGGCGGTGCTGGCGGCGAACGCCTGGGGCGGACTGCTGCGCATTACCGATCGCGAGCAGACGCTGGCGCTCGATTTGGGGCATTTTGGCACCGATCGGCTCTCCGGGCTGGTCGCCGAAGATGCCAGCGGCCGCGTGGCAAAACTGGTCGATTCGCTCGTCCGCCGCCCAGCCCCGCAGCCACCCGATCCCGCCCTCGGCCCCGGTCCCCCCGAACCGTAAAAAGCGGACGCAGCTCTTTTTGAAGGCCCAGCCAAAACTTGCCGGAATGCGTACAATAGAAAGGTCTGGTGTGCGCCGGACTCGTGGGCTGCGCAGACGTAGCACGCAGATGGCATCTATTGATGAGGATACAAGCAAACGATGTTTTTTGACCCTCTCTACTTTATTGCGATTGCTCCCGCCCTGTTGCTGGCGTTTTGGGCGCAGATGCGGCTCCGCTCGACCTATGCCAAGGCCAATCAGCTTCCGGCTCCGCTCAGCGGCGCGGCCGCCGCGCGGCACGTGCTCGATTCGGCGGGTTTGGGGCAGGTCGGCATCGAGCAGATCGGCGGGCACCTGAGCGACCACTACGATCCGCGGGAAAAAGTGCTCCGGCTCAGCCCCGAAGTCTACGGCGGCCGCACCTTGGCGGCGGTGGGCATCGCGGCGCACGAGGCGGGACACGCCATTCAAGATGCACGGAACTACGCCCCGCTGGTGGTTCGCAATGCGGCGGTGCCGGTGGCCGGCTTTGGTAGCTCGGCTTCGATCTGGCTACTGATTGCCGGCGCGATTTTCCAGTTTCAGCCCCTCATCCTGCTGGGCATCGGGCTCTTTGCCGTCGTGGTGTTTTTTCAGATCGTGAACCTGCCGGTCGAGTTCAACGCCAGTTCGCGGGCCAAGGAGCAGCTTGTCACGCTCGGCATCGTGTCGCCCGAGCAGCGGGTGTATGTGGACAAGGTGCTCAACGCCGCGGCGCTGACCTATGTGGCGGCGACGCTGCAAGCGGTGTTGACGCTGCTCTACTACATTCTCCGCTTCGCCGGCGGCAGCCGCGAGTAAGCCGGCGGCGCGAGGAGGGACGAGGGACGGGGGCAGCAGGAGCCGTCCTTCCCGCGCAGGCGGCAGTCCAGACCAGAGCGGCCGCGCAACAAAAAAGGCCGCCCCAGCATCGGCTGGAGCGGCCTTTCGTTTTTCAAGCGGTGACTCAGCGGTTACTGCAGCAGCGGGCGCGGCTGTTCGAGTCCTTGGGCCGCGCGGGGCGTTTGGCCTTCGGCCACGCTCGGCCGGCCGCTGTGGTCTTCGGCCCGCGTCAGGCGGCCGGTGTCGTCCCAGCCTGACCAGCGGCCGGTCGGATTGCCCAGGGCGTAGCTGCCCTGGGTGGCCTTTTGGCCGTTTTGGTGCCACCAGGTCCACTGGCCGTCGGGCTTGCCGATTTGGTATTCCCCTTCGGTCGCTTTCTGGCCGTTTTGGTACCACCAGGTGAAGCGGCCCACCTCGACATCGTTGCGGTACTCGCCGACCATTTGTTTTTGGCCGTTGGGATACCACGAAGTCCAGGTGCCGTGCCGTTCGTCTTTGCCGATCTGCGTGAACTCGGCCGGCGTGGCGCTCCACCAGTCATCGGCGGTCTTGGGGACGATCTTGGCGAACAGGTACATCCCTTCCGACTGCTTCACTTTGCTCTTGGGGTGGAAGGCGGTTTTGGCGGCGATTTTGCGTCCGTCTTGGTACGCCTCGCGCAGCGTGGCTTCGCCGTTGATGTGCCACTCGACCACTTCGCCGTGCAGCGCGCCCTTGCGGTAGGGCATTTCCCGCATCTTTTTGCCGGTCGGGTAGTACCAGCTTGAGAGACCGTGACGTTCGCCATCGGCGAACTCCCATTCGGTCACCTTGCGCTGCTGCGCGTCGTAGATGATCCACTTGCCGTCGAGTTGGCCTTCCTTGAAGGTCGCTTCCGAGATGAACGGCTCTTGGAATTGGTTGAACGGGAAAGAGGAAAACAGGCGCGATTCGTTGCGGCGGTGCCAGCGATGCCACACGCCGTCGCGGAGGTTATTACTAAAATGCCCTTGGGCGATGGTCGTGCCCTGCGGGTCGAGCATCTTCCACGAGCCGTGGCGGATGTAGTTGCCAAAGGTGTCTTGCGTCATCTGACGTTCGACCTTGATCGCGCCGTCGGGGTAGCGTTCGCGGATCAGTTCGATCGCGGCGGCGGGATCGGCTTCGGGGGTGCCGGCCAGGGGAAGCTCGCCGCCAGCCGCCTCTTGCACGGCCGGCGACCGTTCGCCCTCGAGCAGCCCTTGCTCGTCGCGCGGCTCTGGCGCGGCGTAGTCGTCGGCTTCGGCCGTTTCGGCCAAGACGGGGCCGAAGTCCGAGAGCGAAAGCTCGGCGGCCGGCTGCTGGGCGTGGGCGATCGCCACGGAGGAACTAAGCACACAGGCGGCGAAGGCAGTTCGCCAGCGGGTAAAGTAACAGGCCATCTTGTACTCCTTTACGTTTGGCACGTGTTCCGGCTGCGCAACCGCCACGTGTGGCGGGCCGCTGTCGTTTGTCCTGAGTTCGATGCGGAGGACCGTCTGCAGGATACTTGCCCCGTACGGTGTCGATGTACCGTTGACCCTGTCGGCGGACGTAGGTTCGATGCGCTGGCGGTGACTCTGCGGAGTTAGAACCACCCGTACTATCGTCACGCATTTAGTGGAATCTTCCGCTCATTAGCTACAGCAAGGCGGATTTCCGCAAAAGCTAAGCTCGTCGAGATGGGTTCAAGTTCTGCATCTCGCCGGGACTTCCTTCTTTGCTTGGATTGCCGAGACGGGGTGGCGGAGCCGAGATGGGGTGGCGAGGGCGCACCGCGAGGAGCGGAAGCCCCCCGAGACGCAAGAAAGCGGAAGGCGGAGGGGGCGCGAAGCGGAAGCCCCGAGGAACGTCCTTCCTGCGCAGGCGGGAATCCAGACGGTCGACCATGCGCTACTGGATTCCCGCCTGCGCGGGAAGGACGCTTCACCGGTTCCCGCGATGCGCAGAGGCCGTTTAGTCCCGGCGCGCCGCTAGCGGCGGGCCAGCGGATGCCGCAGCGGCAGCCAGGCGCCGTCTTGGGCGCTGCTGGCGACGCATTGCTGGATGAAGTACATCCCCTCGACGCCGTCGTGGATGTTCGGGTAGACCGTGTCGGTCGGCTCGACCTTCTTGCCGAGTGCCCGCTGCGCCATCGCGTCGTAGGCGGCGACGTAGACGTTGGCGAAGGCTTCGAAAAAGGCTTCCGGATGTCCCGACGGCAGCCGGCAGGCGGCCTTGCCCATCTCGTTCATGAACGGGGCGTTCGGATCGCGGGTGTAGACTTGCAGCGGCTCGCCGTTGCGGCGGACGAACATCTTGTTCGGCTCCTCCTGATGCCACTCGATCGCGCCCTTCGTGCCGTCGATCTCGATGAAGTGGTCGTTCTCGCGGCCGTGGCTGATCTGCGAGGCCGTGACCGTGCCGAGCGCGCCGTTTTCAAAACGAATCACGGCATGCCCATAGTCATCGAGCTGACGCCCTTCGACGAACGTCTTGAGGTTGCAACTGATCTTCTCCGGCAGCAGGCCGGTCATGTACCGCGCCAGGTTATAGGCATGTGTGGCGATGTCGCCGAACGCGCCGGCCGCGCCGCTCTTTTTCGGATCGGTGCGCCAGGCGGCTTGTTTCTGGTTTTCTTCTTCGAGCCGCGTGCGGAGCCAGCCTTGAATGTAGTTGGCGCGGATGGCGTTGATCTCGCCCAACTCGCCGCCGAGGATCATTTGGCGCGCTTGCCGCACGAGCGGATAGCCGGTGTAGTTGTGCGTGACGGCGAACACCGCTCCCGACTTTTTCACCACCTCGGCCAACTGTTCAGCCTGAGCCAGATCGAAGGTGATCGGCTTGTCGCAGACGACATTGAAGCCGGCTTCGAGCGCCGCCTTGGCGATTTGGAAATGGGTGTGGTTCGGCGTGGCGATCGAGAGGAAGTCGATCCGCTCGCCTTCCGGCAGCTTGAGTTCCTTGTCGATCAGCTCTTGATACGAGCCGTAGGCCCGCTCGGGCGCGATGGCGTAATCGGCGGCCGAGGCTTTGGCTTTCTCCGGGTCGGACGAGAGCGCGCCGGCCACCAATTCCGCCCGATTGTCGAGCACGGCCGCCGTGCAGTGAACACGACCGATGAACGACCCCCGGCCCCCGCCGACCAGGGCCATCCGCAGCTTGCGATTCAGTTCTCCGTTGGTGGGCATGTTCTGCTTCCTCGCGCCTAAATGGATCGACCAATGTGTTTCGTTTACCCGCGCGCTCCGCACCCGCACCGGCTCAGCCGGTGGGCGGAGCGGGGAAGAAGCTCTTTTGTAACAGATCGCCGAGCGCGAGTCAGGCACCCGGTGGGGAAAAATGCCCCGCCGCCCGAGCCGGCCTCGTCTTGCTGCTGGAAAGTCGCTCGGCCAGCCGCTACGATGAACAGAGGCCGCTCGGCGTGAGGCGGCCGGCGGAAAATGCGGATCTCCCACTGCGCGGAGCAAGAAGGAATCGAAACCATGGCGCGAAATCTTCTCCAGAGCCGGCCGGCCATCCTGGTCTGCGGGCTTGTGCTGGGTCTTGTTATCGGGCTGCAAATCAAGGGGCTGTGGCCGCAGATTCCGCTGCACGCGGTCGCCACGCATGGGCAAGAGAACTTCGCCATCGCCACCGGCTTTGTCGACGACCAGACCGAGGCGATCTACTTCCTTGATTTCGTCACCGGCGATCTGCGCGCCGCCGTGCTCCAACCGCGGACCGGCAAGTTCAACTCGTTCTTCACCGGCAACGTGCTGGCCGACTTCGGCGGGGCCGCGCTCAAGACGCCCAGGTTCCTGATGGTCACCGGGCTGGTCGACATCCCCCGCGGCGCGCAGAACTTTCAGTTCGCCCGTTCGGCCGTCTACATCGCCGAAGCCACCACCGGACAAGTCGCCTGCTACGCCATTCCCTGGAACGCCGCCCGCCAAGCCCAAGGCGCCGCACAGTCTGGCAACTTCGTGCCGCTCGACAAGCAGCAGTTCCGCAATCCGATGCTGATTCGAGATTAGAGGGTGCAGGCTGTAAGCTACAAGCTGTTAGCTATTGGCTAGAAGCTGCAAGTCAACGTCCTTCCCGCACAGGCGGGAAGTCCAGAGAGCACAGTTCACCGTCTAGATTCCCGCCTGCGCGGGAACGACGTGTTTTGCTGTCCCCAGTCCCCTCGTCCCCGGTCCCCTCGTCCCCTAACCACCGACCGCTACGGAATCCCTGGTCATGCAGATCACCGTCAATGGCGAAGCGCGGGAGGTGGCCGAGGGGACGCGGCTGGCGGAGTTGTTGGAGTCGCTTGGCGTCAACGCGCGGCATGTGGCCGTTGAGGTGAATCTAGATCTGGTGCCGCGCGGCGAGCACCCGCAGTATGTGATACAGCCGGGAGATCGTCTGGAAGTGGTGACTCTCGTTGGAGGAGGTTAGTCGCGGCGATGGCAACGGAAACTTTGACCGACCGACTGGTGGTCGGCACGCATACGCTGAGCAGTCGCCTGATTGTCGGCACCGGCAAGTACGCCAGCTACGACCAGATGAGCCAGTCGCTCGCCGCCTCCGGCACCGACTGCATCACCGTCGCCGTGCGCCGCGAGCGCTTGATCGACGCCCAGGGGCGGAACCTGCTCGACGCGATCGACACCCGTCGCTACACGCTGCTCCCGAACACGGCCGGCTGCTTCTCGGCCGACGACGCCGTTCGCGTGGCGCGGCTCGGCCGCGAAATCTTGCTGGGGCTGGAAAACCCTGGCGCGGATTGGGTGAAGCTCGAAGTGCTCGCGGATAAAAAGACGCTGCTGCCCGACCCGGTGGCCACGATCGAAGCCACCGAAAAACTCGTCGCCGACGGCTTTCAAGTGCTCTGCTACTCGACCGACGATCCGATCATCGCGCGACGATTAAAGGATGCCGGGGCCACGAGCGTGATGCCTGCCGGCAGCCCGATCGGCTCGGGGCAGGGGATTCTGAATCCCAACAACATCCGCATCTGTCTGGAATACCTCAAAGACGGCGACCCCGATTACCCGGTCATCGTCGATGCCGGCGTCGGCACCGCCAGCGACGTGACGATCGCCATGGAACTCGGCGTCGACGGCGTCTTGCTCAACACCGGCATCGCCCACGCCCGCGACCCCGTCAACATGGCCCACGCTATGCGGCACGCGATCGGAGCCGGCCGGCTGGCCTACCTCTCCGGCCGCATCCCCAAGCGCCTCTACGCCACCGCCAGTAGCCCGGAAGAAGGCGTCATCACGGGCAAGTAGCGCCGCGCAGGGCGGCGCACGGCACTCAAAGATTCCCCGCCAGCACGCTCACGTCTACTCTAAAATAGTCGGCAAGTTTGCGAATCATCTGGCGGCTAAATGGTTTCTTGCCTGCCAGGACCTCTGAGATTGTCGATTTGGCAATCCCGGCCCCCCGGCTGAGTTGCGTCTGCGTGATGCCTTTGGCTTGGAGCAGATGCCGCAACATATCGGCGTCGGAGGCTGGTGGAATGGCATGGTGCTCATCCTCGTAAGCGGCAACCAGATCGCTCAGCGTCTCTAGATACGTCTCCTCGCCGTAATCCAAGGTCCTCTTGGCAAGCAGCCGGTCGATCGCCTTCTGGGCTGCATGGAGATGGTCTTCCGATTTGATGGATGCCAATGGAAAGGCCATCACCAGTTCCAGATAGGAATCGCGGTCCTTGCCCTTCAAGCTGAACGTTGCCTTGCTCACCATTGCTATCTCCAAGGGTGCCACTCTCTGGCTTGTCCAGCAGTGCCCTCAACCGATGGGGTTTATCGCTTGATTCTGTAGCGGCAATACGAAACCGGAGAAAGCATCGCCTGCGGGTCTGAGCTTCCTCGCCACCTCTTTCGAGGGCAAAACTGATTAGCTAGGCCACGCTCGCCAGAGCACTGCTGGACAAGCCAGCAGTGGCACCCAGCGAAACTATCCATTGTTGATTAGTCTGCGGCGGTCCTACCCTCGCTGCTCCCAATCGAATGGCCGCACGCCTCCTTCGTAGCCGGAGATGCGCCATTGGGCTTGGCCGCTGAGCGGATCGAGCGTGCGTTGGAGGGCGAGTTCGAGGAAGAAGGTGACCGGCTGGCCGTCTTTGGGGTAGGTGACGGCGTAGTATTGGGAAACGTGCTGCACGTCGCCCTCCTGGGCGTGGCCGCGCGTGCCCCAGTAGCGAAACTTCGCTTTTTGGCCCAGGGCGAGTAAGGTGCGGACCACCGGCTCTTGGACAAAATGTTGTAGCCCTTCGCGTGCCTCGTCCGAGTTGCGGTAGTAGTTCCACACGTCGCCGGGCGAAGCCTCACGCTGGGCGGGCGGAAGGGTGAGCTGATGGGCTTGGTGCGGCTGGTCGTCGCGGAGCAGGGCCAGCCAGTGCTCGGCCACCGGGCGGGCTTCGCGGCGCAGCCACCACGACTCGCTCCAAGCCGCCGCCGGCGCGGCCGTGCCGAACAGCAGCGACAGCGCCAGCCCGGCCAGCGCCACGTTTCGCCCGATCAGCGCGCCGTCGCTCGCGCCAATCGACCACAGCGCCCAAGCCGCCAGCGCCACGCCCGCCGCCGGCACGATCCAGAGCAGCGGGCTGATCATCGCCATCCACGCCAGCAGCCCGAACACCAAACTCAGCACGGCCGCGATGCTGACCGAGCGGTAGTCCGCCAGTTCGGGATCGACTTCGTGCTGAAATTCGCTCGGAACGATTTCCGTCATGGCACGTTTTCGGCAGAGCAGGGGGGCGTTAGCGGTTCACGCGCAGCAGCGGCTCTTTCTCAAACTCGGCGCGGCGCTGCGCGTATTTATAAACGAATTCAGCGCGCGGGTCGAAGACATTCGCCCCCGCTTCGCCGGTCACGCCTTCCGGCGGAGAAGTCGAAAGCGAGCCGCGCGACACCTTTTGAGCAAAGGCCAGCCATTGGCGATCGGGGCTAAAGATTAAAAACGTTGATTGCGCCGGATCGCCGCTCAAGCCGAGCGTGTTCAACCCCAGCGGCGCCATGTGCAACGTCATCGCCGTGAAGCAAACGAGCACCCAGCCCACCCACAGTCCCATGATGCCGCCACCGGCCAGGTTGACCGGCTTTTTGAAGCGGACCTGCACGCGGGAAAGCTGGTCCGTGATCGCGCGGAGCAGGATGAAGCTCGCGCAAAACACCAGCCAGATCGCCAGGAAGTCGAGCAGATAGGTGTACGTGGGAGCCTGACTTTCGAGCCAATCCGCCACCGGCTCCCACAGGTTGGTCGCCAGCAGCGCGGCGGTCACGACGTTGATGAGCGTGATCGTGTTGCTCCACAGCCCTTCGCGCACGAGCATGGCGACGGACGCGAACAGGACGATTAGCAAAATGATGGTGAGCATGATTACCCTGGCGACACGATAAGTCTCGGTTTCGCGCGATGAGAAACCCACTACGTCTTGAGAACCCGCATCAGTTCGGGGAGTGAAGTGACGCCCTTGGCGACGAGCAAAATCCCTTCCTCTTGCAACGAGCGCATCCCGGCCAGCCGGGCGGCTTTCTTCGTGAGGTCGAGCTTGGGCTGCTTGATGAGCACTTCGCGCACCTTGTCATCGACCACGAGCAGCTCGAACAGCGCGGTGCGGCCCTTGTAACCCAGGCCGCCGCACTCGGCGCAGATTTCTTTGTTTTCTTCGATTTCTTCCGGCAGCGGCTCGCGGTAGAGCACTTCGACCCGCCCGGCCGGGATGCCGAGCTTTTGCAGAACCTCGGGCGAGGGCGGGTAGGCGACTTTGCACGCCGGGCAGAGCATGCGGATCAAGCGCTGATTGACCACCGCCGTCACCGCGCGGGCGAACTTCTGCGCCGACACTTTGAGCATCAACACCCGCAGCAGCGCTTCGGGGGCTTCCTTCGCTCGTATGCCGCCGAGCACAAGTCGGCTCTCGCCCACCTGGTCGCAAAGCATCTGCACCGTCTCGGCATCGGGCAGCTCGCGCAGCACGAGCACGTCGGGATACTTTCGAATGATGCCGGGCAGCACGCTCACCGGCGTTTCGCCCGCCGCGGCGCTGTAGGTGGTGATTTCGACGTTCTCGATTTCGCCTTCGCGGCGACCGGCTTCCTCCACGGCCACATAGTTCCGCATCAGCCGATCGCTCTCTTCCAAGGCCGCGTCAAAGAGGCTCGTCAAACCCCCGCCGGGCATCGCGCTCAAGAGCACAAACCCTTGTTCGGCGCGAAGTTGCTCCAAAAGCTGCTCGCGCAGCTTCTCGCGCATGCCGAGTTCTTCCAGCGAGCGGAAGCGGGTCTTGCCGTCGCTGATGCGGATCGCCACGCGCTCGCCGGTCTGCACGCCTTGGCTGGCGATGTGGCAAGCGAATTTGCGGCCCCGCGTCTCGGCCTGAAAGGCGCCTTCCTGCTTTTGCCGGCGGTCGGCGGGATTGAGCGCGGCGAGGGTTTTGAAGACAACCAGCATCGCGTCGCCGCTTTCGCGGTCGCGGGCATCGTGGTTATGCCACACCCCGTCGATCTGATACCGCACGGCCACCGCCTCTTGCGTGTAATCGAGCAGCACCGCCTCGGCCCGCCGCGCGGCCATGTCATCGATCAATTCCTTCGCCGGCAGAAAGCCTGGCGACTGCCGCGCGGTGAGCAGATTGACCGTGTTATCACGATCGGTCGCGCCGCCTTGAGCGCGAAACTCCACCGGCGCGCCCTTTTGATGGGCGTAGGTTTCTTCGTCCTTGATCTCGATGCCGGCCTTCTTGAAAGGCCGCGCGGCCAGATGCCGCAGATGGTCCTTCGTCAGCACGCGCTGGTGCGGCTCGACCTGCGCGTTGCGCTGATAGATGTACGCCCCAAGCGGCCCGCCGTAGGCCGCCAGCAGCAACACAAAGCCAAGCGGAAAGAGCGGAATCAGCCATAGCAGCAGAAAGGCGGCCAGGAACGCGAAGAAGACGACCGAGTTCCACAGCACGTAGTTCATCCGCATTTGCAAGCAGTCCCCGCTCAGCCAATCGGTGGTTTTGACCCAGGCGGCGAAGACGAGCCAGCTCAGAATGATCTTCGTCAGGCTCAGATACCAGCCCGGCCCGCGATCGAGCGTGTGCGCCGCAGCGCTGCCGGCGGGATCGAGCGGATAGGTGGGCCAGCTTTGCGCCCAGGCCGGCGCCGCCGCGAGGGCGAGCAGCAACACAGGCAGCACCAGGCTCAGCGGTTTCAGCGCACGCGGCATTTAGATAATCCCAGGCTGTTTGACTTCGATCCCTTTGAGAGCCATCTTCAGCGCTTCGACGTTCGGCGCGACCGACAACGCGACCTCGCGATCGACCAGATCGGCATCGACCAGACTCTTGAGGCTCATCGTGAAATCTTGCATTCCCTCCTGCACGCTGACGCGAATCACATCGCCGAGCTTCTCGTCCTGCTCTTCGAGAATGAGTTTCTTCACCATCGGCGTGAAGGTCATAATCTCGACCGCTGGCACGCGGCTGACGCCCTCGCGGATCGACGGGAGCAGTTTTTGGGCGACAATGCCTTTCATGTTGAAGGCGATCGCGCTGCGGAGCGAGGCGTGCATGTCTTGCGGGAACAGGTCGAGAATACGTCCGATCGTGGTGGCGGCGCTCGAAGCGTGGATCGTGCCGAAGACCAAGTGCCCCGTCTCGGCGGCGTGAATCGCCGTCAAGAATGTTTCGCGGTCGCGCATTTCACCGACCAGCATCACATCCGGATCTTCGCGGACGGCGTGCTTCATGCCGATCTCAAAATCCTTCACGTCAATGCCGATCTCGCGCTGGTTGATGAGCGACTTGTCCTCGGTGAAGACAAATTCAATCGGGTCTTCGAGCGTGAGGATGTGCTTGCGGTAGTTGCGGTTGATCCAGTTCAGCATGGAGCCGATGGTGGTCGTCTTGCCCGAACCGGTCACGCCGGCCAAAAGCACCATGCCCTGGTCGTACTTGCAGAGCTTTTCCATCTGCGGCGGCAAGTGCAGCTTGTCGAAGTCGGGGATGAAGCTGTTCACCTTGCGCGCGACGAGTCCGATGTGGCCCATCTGCTGGAGCAGGTTGACGCGGAACCGCCAGTTCGTGCCGTCGATGTTGAGCATGTAGGCGAAGTCAGCGCCGCCATCTTCCTGAAAAATCTTCTGCGTCCGCTCGTTCAGCATCGGCAGGCAGAGGCGGAGCATTTCGTCATCGTCGATCGGCGGACGATTGATCGGCCGCAGCGCGCCCTTGACGCGCACCACCGGCGGCTGCCCGACTTTGAGATGCAAGTCGCTGCCGTCGAGTTTGACGCAGGCGCGGAAGAGCTTGTCGATTTCCAGCTCCTCGTGCTTTCCCTTGAACTGGTCAATGACTTCCTCTTTGACGGTCATCGCCCGATGGCTCCTTCTTCTCGTATCCGTGGATTAGGCAGGGCAGCGTTCGGCCTGGACTTCATCGAGGCCGCGAACCGGAATGCCGCGCTGCTGCATCACGCGCTTCGTCTGTTCGATCGTGTAGGCGCCAAAATGAAAGATGCTTGCCGCCAGCGCCGCGTCAGCTTTGCCGATGAGGATGGCATCGGCCAGATGTTCCGGCTGGCCCGCGCCGCCGCTGGCGACGACGGGGATGGAGACGGCCTCGCTCACGGCGGCGGTTATTTCCAGGTCAAAGCCGTCTTTGGTGCCGTCGGCGTCCATGCTGGTGAGCACGATCTCGCCAGCCCCGAGCCGTTCGACTTCGCGTGCCCAAGCCACCGCTTCCAGCCCCGTGCCGACGCGGCCGCCGTTGATGTGGACTTCCCACACCTCGCGGCCATCGCGCGCGACGCGCTTGGGGTCGATGTTGACGACGATGCACTGCCGGCCGAACTTGCGGGCGGCTTGGCGAACGAAGTCGGGGTTGCGGCAGGCGGCCGAGTTGATCGAAACCTTATCGCAACCGGCCAAGAGCAGATCGCGAATGTGCTCCAAGCTGCTGATGCCCCCGCCGACGGTGAGCGGCATGAAAATCTGCTCAGCCGTGCGGCGCACGGTGTCGAGCATCGTCGCCCGCCCTTCATGGCTGGCATTGATGTCGAGAAAGACCAGCTCGTCGGCCCCCTCCTTCTCGTACCGCGCCGCAACTTGCACCGGATCGCCGGCATCGCGGAGGTTCAAAAAGTTGGTGCCTTTAACGACGCGGCCGCGATCGACATCGAGACAAGGAATGACACGCTTTGCGAGCATCGAATGAAGCGCCTCCGGCGTCGTCTTGGGGCGGGTCCCGCAGGCTCAAACCTTAATCATGCACGGGAGTTACCGCCTAAACTCCCTACTTTAAGCCCACGGCTGGTGCCGGTCAACCGAAGCCCCACGAGCGAGCGGGGCAGGGGCTTAGCCGCCGCTCTCGGCGGTGCGGTGCAGGCTCTCGTCGGCGTCTTCGATCGTTTGCCGGCAGTTGGGGAGCGACTGGAGAAAGGTCCGCCCGTAGGGCTTGGTGCGGACGCGGGGGTCGAGAATCACCACCATCCCCCGGTCCTGACGGGTGCGAATCAGCCGGCCAAAGCCCTGCCGCAGCTTGAGGACCGCTTCGGGCAACTGGTAGTCGCGGAAGGGATTGCCGCCGGCCGAGCGGATCGCTTCGAGCCGGGCTTCGAGGAGCGGGTGGTCCGGCACGCTAAAGGGGAGTTTGGTGATAATCACGTTCGTCAGCGCTTCGCCCGGCACATCGACCCCCTGCCAAAAACTATCGGTGCCGAACAGCACCGCGCGGGGGTGGTTTTTGAACTGCTCGACCATCTGCGTGCGGGGCGTGCCGTCGGCTTGGCTAAAGAGGCGAATGTTCTGCCGCGCAAACCACGGCGTCAGTTCCGCCGCCGCGCGCCGTAACGATTCATAGCTCGTAAAGAGTACAAACGCCCGTCCTTCCGAGCGGGCCACGTAGCGGCGGATCATCTCGCTGCACTTGCGCTCAAACGCCGCCCGCTCACTGCCGGGGTCGGGCATGTTGCGGAGCGTGATGAGTTCCGCCTGCTCCTCGTAGTCAAACGGGCTGCCAAGCTGGACCGACTGCGAAGCGGTCAGGCCGATCCGCGACTGAAAAAATTCAAACGATGCCTGCCCTCCCACGGCGAGCGTGGCGCTGGTCATGATGACGGTCGGCACCTTGTCAAAAAGCTGCTCGCGCAGGGCTGGGCCGACATCGATCGGAGCCGAAACGAGCGACACCCGCGGCGCGCCGCGGCGGCGATGGCTCGTCTCGATCCAGTAGACCGAATGATCCATCTTCTGCCGCCGCCATAGTTCCAGCTCGCCAGCCAGCACGGTGAGCCGGTCATGCGCCGCCTGAAAATCCTGCCGCTGCGCTTCATCGGTCATGCGGCTGCCGTGCAGCTTGATTGTCCGCGCCAGCCGGTCGAGTTCGGTGCTCAGCTCGTTCGGCACGATCTCCGGCTGCGCGACGCGGCCATTGCTCGCGCCGCGATAGGTGTGGTACTCATGAAGCGATTGGAAAAAATCATCGGCCTTGTAGCGGCAGCGGTCGACTTCTTGCTGGGCGTCGGGGAGCCGATGGTGAACGAGCAAGCCCTTGTTCGTGCGGTCGTTGTAGAGCTTGTTCAGCACATACTCGACCTGGCCCGAGGTAACCCGCACGCCCAGATGATCGCCCGCCACGCCTTCGACCGTGTGCGCCTCGTCAAAAACCACCACGTCGTAGTCGGGCAGGATACTCACGCCAAGCTGCCGCAGCGCCAGATCGCTAAAAAAGAGGGCGTGGTTGACAATCAGCAGTTGGGCGTTGGTCGCGCGGCGGCGGGCTTGGTAGTAGAAGCAGCTTTTATAGGTCGGGCAACTATTGCCGAGACAGTTGCCGCTGTCGCTGGCGACTTCGTCCCACACGCCGGCGAAGGGGCGAAAGCTCAGATCGCTCCGCGAACCGTCGCCGGTCTCCCGTGCCCAGCGGGCGATCGAGCGAAGCTGGTCGAGTTCCTGTTCTTCGCTGAACAGGCTCGCCGCACGCCCGAGCGCGCTGTCGAGCCGCCGCTGGCTGAGGTAGTTGCCGCGTCCCTTGACGAGCGTGGCGGTGAACTCGCGGGGGATGACGCTGTTGAGCAGCGGCAGATCTTTTTGCAGCAACTGCTCCTGCAAGCTAATCGTGTGCGTCGAGATGACAACCCGCTTCGGCCCGCCTTCGCGGCCCGTCTCCTGCCCCTCGGTCACGGCCAGAATCGCCGGCACGAGATAGGCAAAGCTCTTGCCGACGCCGGTGCCGGCCTCGGCGATCAGGTGATGCCGCCCGGCAATCGCCTCGGCCACCGCGTCAGCCATGGCAAGCTGCTGGGGCCGCTCCTCGTAGCCGCCCAGCCGGACGGCAATCCGCCCCTGCGGTCCCAGAATTTCGGTCGGAGTGAGCGTCATGGAGAAGCTTTCAGCTAGAAGCGGTCAGCGATCAGAGGGCAGGGGCCGGGGATCAGGGGCCGGGGATCAGTCAAACACGTCCTTCCCGCGCAGGCGGGAATCAAGACCGGGAAT
>CAYZVT010000046.1:0-17970 GCA_964481585.1 uncultured Pirellulales bacterium | reverse complement strand
CAAGCAGCAGCACACTCAGACCGGCGGCCAAACAACCCGCAGCATAGCGGCGAACGCTCATCGGTAGCCTCGAACGGAAAAAGAAGAAAACCGCGCTTTCTTTAAGGATAGTGGAAAGGCGGCCGGTGAGGCAAATGTTTGAAGGCGATAAGCTGTCAGCTGTAGGCGATAAGCCGTAGGCTGTAGGCTTAAGCTTTCCCGCGCAGGCGGGAATCGAGAGAACAGACTTCGTTTCCTTGTCGCGCCCGAGCGGCAAACCGGTCTGGAGGCTGCGGGCGAAAAGAGGTGCGGCACCACGCGAGGAGGGAAAGGAGACTCTAAACGCTGACTGCTGACCGCTAACCGCTAGCTCTTTTCCATCTCCTCGATGTATTGCCGCAGGCGTTCCACTTCGTCGGAGACGTGGTGCAGGCGGAGCATGTTTTCGACGCGCTTGAGCAGTTCGAGCTTGTTGACCGGCTTGCTGAGAAAGTCGTCGGTGCCCGCCTCGACCGCCCGTTCGATGTCGCCTAGCTCGTTCAGCGCCGTGACCATCAGGATCATGATGTCGCTCGTCGCCCTGTCGCCCTTGAGCTGCTTGCAGACCTCAAAGCCGCTGAGTTTGGGCATCATGATGTCGAGCAGGATCAAGTCGGGCTGAAACGAGGCCACCTTATCGAGCGTCTCGCGGCCATCGACTGCCACCTCGATCTCACAGTCCAGATCGCTCAGGTAGGCTTCCAACAGTTCGACGTTCGGCTCGTTGTCGTCGGCAATCAGGATTTTGCTTTTGGCCATCGGCGAGAATGGATTGGTGGTGAGGGATTTTTCTTGGGGGGCTACGGGGGAGCAACGGGGATTATAAGGCGGAAGGCGGAGGGCGGAAAGCGGAGAAGTCCGCCGCCCTACGCGCGGCTGCGCCAGGCGGCGCGGGTCCGGTAAAGCTGCGTGAGGAGTCCGGCCAGGAGCGCGCCGGTGAAAAACCCGCCGACGTGGGCGCCGTAGGCGATTGGCTGCTGCAAATCGGTGAGCGAGTAGAGGTCGAAGGCAATCCCAATCGCCGCAAAGGCAGCCAGTCGCAGCGGCGGCACCGGCTCGGCGAGCGGCCAGACGTCGGGCCAGTCGAGATCCCACCGCAAGGCCAGCCCCAGATACACCCCCTCAAAACCCGCCACCGCGCCCGAAGCGCCGACGATCGGGATCGGCGAACTGGGGTTGAGCAAAATCTGCGCGAGATTGCCGGCCGCGCCGCAGAGGAAAAACAGCGCCAGTGCCCAGCCCTTGCCGAGCAGATCGGAGCAGAGCGTGCCGAAGACCCACAGAAAGACCATGTTGAGCACGATATGCTCGATGCCGGCGTGGAGAAACAGCGGCGTAAAGAGCTTCGCCACCACGCCCACCGCCTCGGGGCCGATCTCCCCCGCAACGGCCCCCAGCCACAAATCGCGAAACTCGCGCGGCACGGTGCCGAATCGCTCCGGCAGCGGCAGGCCGAAGATTTCCTGCGCCAAAAACACCCCCGCCGCGATGGCAATGATCGCCACGATCGTCGGGTGAGGCAGGCGGCGCACATTGCGGAGGAGATCGTTCACGCGAGCTCTACAGCGCGATTTCGACTTCGCGGACTTCCAGGTCTTGCTCGTCGGCCAACTCCGCCGCTGCGGCAAGATACTGGCGGATCGCGTCAGTGATGTTTTCCAGCGCCTCCTGCTCGGTCGCCCCCTGCGACCCGCACCCCGGCAATCCTGGGCACGAGACGCTAAAGTCCGCGACCGTCTGGCGAATCGCGACGCGGTATTTCATGGCAGGACTCACCCGGAGGAACGAAAACGCACGCCCCTATTGTATCCAATTGGGTGGCGGGGCGCACTGCGTAGCGGAAGCCCGCCCCACCCCATCCACCATTCAAAATCCAACATCACCACCGGGGGCTTCCGCTGTCGCGGCGCGCCTCCGCCACCCGTCGCTTACACCGTTTCGAGCGCGGCGGCGGGGACGGGGAATTGGGTGCAGAGGTCGCGGACTTGGCCGCGAATGGTTTCGTGCAGCTGGTGGTCGTCCGGTGACTGGAGCGACTGGAGCATCCAGCGGCCGATCTGCTGCATTTCGGTGGTTCCCATGCCGCGCGTGGTAAGGGCGGGCGTGCCGACGCGGATGCCCGACGGATCGACCGGCTTGCGCTGGTCGTAGGGGATCATGTTCTTGTTGACCGTGATCCCGCAGCGGCCGAGCGCTGCTTCGGCCAGCTTGCCGCCGATGCCGAGCGCCGTCACGTCCACCAGCATCAGATGGTTATCCGTGCCGCCGCTGACGAGCTTGAGTCCGCCCGACAGAAGCTGCTCGGCCAGCGCCCTGGCGTTGTCGATGATCTGCTGGGCGTAGGTTTTGAACTCGGGCTGGAGCGCTTCGCCGAAGCAGATCGCCTTGCCGGCGATGACGTGCATCAGCGGCCCGCCCTGGATGCCGGGAAAGACGTTGCGGTTGAGCAGCTTGGCATTTTCCAGCCCATCGACCGGGCTAACTTCCTTGCACAAGCACAGCCCGCCGCGCGGGCCGCGCAGGGTTTTGTGCGTCGTGGTCGTCACGAAGTCGGCGTAAGGGACCGGATTGTCATGCAGCCCGGCCGCCACGAGGCCGGCGTAATGGGCCATGTCGACAAACAGCTTCGCGCCGACTTCCTGGGCGATCTCAGCGAAGCGGGCATGGGGAATCTCGCGCGGATAGGCGCTGGCGCCGGCGACGATCAGCTTCGGCCGATGCTCTCGCGCGAGGGCGGCGACCTGATCGAAGTCGATGCGATGCGTGTCCCGGGTGACGCCGTAGCTGAGGAACTGGTAGAGCCGGCCCGAGATGTTGAGCTTCATACCGTGCGTCAGATGCCCGCCGTGGGCAAGATCAAGCCCCAGCACCTTGTCGCCCGGCTCCAACGCGGTCAGGTAGACCGCCAGATTGGCCGACGAGCCGGAGTGGGGCTGGACATTGGCATGTTCGGCCCCGAACAGTTCCTTCGCCCGATCGATCGCCAGTTGTTCGACGACATCGACATACTCGCAGCCCCCGTAGTAGCGGCGGCCGGGGTAGCCTTCGGCGTACTTATTGGTGAGCACGCTGCCGGCGGCCTGCATCACGGCGGGGCTGGTGTAGTTTTCGCTGGCGATCATTTCCAGCCCGTCCTGCTGCCGCTCGATTTCCGAGGCAATGGCGGACCAGACGGCGGGATCGTTCTGCTCGATAAAATTCATGGCACCACAGGGCAAAGCGAGAAACGCGGCTCCAAAACGCCCCATTGTCGGAGCCAGCCGCCAAGGTGTCAATCGGCCCACATTCGCCGCCCAGGGGGTGGCGGGGGCGTTAGGTGGCGGGGCGCGCCAGCGAATCGGCTACTCTGGATGTTCGGTGAGCGTGACTTCGAGCGTGCCGGTGTTGTCGGCGAGTTCGCCGGCGGAGTCGTTGACGCGGAGATAGAGCGTGCCGGATTGCTCGGGCGTGAGCGTGGCGCCGAGCCCGACTGTGACCGGCCGCAGCAGCGGCGAGACGCCGCGCTGGGGGCCGTCGGGGCGGACGGCGGCGAGCAGGATGCCGAGCGGTCGGCCTTGGTAGTAACGGAGCGTCACACCCCCCGGCTCGCTCCACCACGTCTGCGGCTCGTCGCCCAGTTGGTAACGACCGCGTGCGGTGAGTTGGTACGTGTTGCCCGCTTCGAGGCGAAAGCCGGTGTTCTGCCAGCCGCGATCGGCGGCGACTTCGCAGCGTGCGGTGCCCGCGACGGGCGATGTGCCCGGCTTGAAATCAACCGCCATGCGCTGGAGATCGTAACCGTGCTCTAAGTCCGCCACGAACAGTTGCCACTGCTCGGCGAGCGCATCCCAATCCTCGTTATAGAGCCGCTGGAAGCGTTGGTTAAAATCGGCTTCGCGGACCGCAGCTTTGAGCGTGCGAAAGCGACTGCGGAATTGCGGGTGCCCATCCAAAAAGGCGGCGGCCGCCCAGCACCAGCCGTACGGCTCGTCTTGCAGATGGGCACGCGCGTCATAGAGCAAGATCGAACTGAGCCGCATCGCATGCCGCGCGGCGAAGGCGTCTTGCACGAGCTTGATCCGCCCCAGCATCGGCACCTCATCGCGGTGCCGGGGAAAATAGTTCAGCCGCAACTGGCCGTCGCGATAGGCGTGCGTCGCCAGCAGTTCGGCCATCCCTTCCATATACCAAGGCGGGCCGCAACCGCCGAGCAGCGCGGCCATGAAGCCGTGCGTTCCTTCGTGCAGCAACAGATGCCGGCGGTAATAGTCCGATGGCTGCTCGTCGAGCCAAAGCTCGCCGCTGAGTGCGTAGCCGTGGCGAAACTCGGGCACCTCGGCCGGCAAGAGGCCGCATTCGGCGAACGTCTCGCGGTTGCTCATTAGCGAACCGCGCATCCGCCAAGAGGCCGCCCGCTGGGGATCAATCCCAAAATACGCGCACCACTGCGGCACTGCTTGATCGAACACCGCCGGCAGCGCGTCAACCGCCGCGCTTGGCGGCAGATCGGTGTAGAGCACCAGATGTCTTCCCGCAAGGCGGCGAATCCCGGCGCGCTCGATCGCTGCCTCGTCGACCGGCCGTAACGTGCGGCGACGCGGAGCCTGGGCGAAATCGGGCGCGGCGGGCGTTACAGAATCTTCGCGCTCCAGCAAATCGCCCAGCCCGCGCCGGGGCGGCGAAGTTTGCGGCGTTTGCTCCGTGGCCGGCTCCGCTTGCAGCGCGGGCTGCGTTTCGCGCGCGGGCGTTTCTTCTGGCGCGGCGCGCGGCGCGACGGCGGTGCTCGCCGTGGCGCTGGGCGTCGTGGAGTTGCTGCCGCAACCGGCGACCAGCAGCAGCACCAACAGCCAGATCGCAATCAGGCAAAACGTCTCGATTAGCGTCGAACGCAGGGACATCCCTCGCATCCTCTCCTCCAGCCGTGCCCATGCCCAGCGGGCGCGGCGAACTTCCCTTTTCCCAGGCCGCAGAATCCTAAAGACGAGAAAGCGTGGGCGATGATTGCCGCTGCCGGGCGCACGCTCTATCTTAAACCATCGTCTGTGCCGACGGCGAGCCTTTCCGCGTGAAACCTCCAGAAAGTCGTGTCGCCATGAGCGAGTTCGCCGCCCCCGCGCTGCGCCGTTTGGCAACGGCCCATTTGGCGCTGGCGGTGTGGATCGTCGTTGCGACGCTCGTGGTGCTCGTCACGGCGGACCCGGCGCGGCTGGATGACGAGCTTCACTCGCTTGCCCAGCCCGCGCAGCTCAGTTCTGGATTCGGCTGGGCGTATGTTGCGGTGAGCGTGCTCACGCACGGCAGCTTGGGCCTTGCGCTGCGGCGCAGGGGCGATGGCTGGCGGTGGAAACTTTTCACGCTCGCGCTCGATCACTTGCTGCTGCTGGCGATGACCTTCCGTATTGCCCAGGCTTCGCCCGAGTCGCCAATTTATCTGGCGCGGCTCGGCGGACTGCTGACGGTGCTTGCGACGACGAGCCTGCTGGGCGGCGTGCTAAGTCTTGCCAGCTTGCTGCTGATGGGCCGCGCACCAGTCGCGGGCAGAACGAGCCGATTTCAGGCGGCGCTGTGGCCGCTTCACTTTCTGTTGACGCTGCTCACGATCGGCGCGCTATACTGGCTCCATCTGACGCCGCTTGTGCCGGCGCGTCTCTAGAATTTGGAAAAACGCCATGCTCCGCACTTTGGCAATGCCGCTGTTGGTTTTCGCCCTGCTGCTCACCGGCTGTCTCTCCGAGCCGCAGCGCGAGGTGACGGTCTACACGGCGCTCGATGAAGAATTCTCGCGGCCGATCTTTCGAGAGTTCGAGGAAGAAACCGGCATCACCGTCCGCGCCAAGTTCGATACCGAGTCCACGAAAACGGTGGGACTGGTCGAAGCGATTCTGGCCGAGCAAGAGCGGCCGCGCTGCGATGTGTTTTGGAACAACGAAATCCTGCACACGCTCCGGCTCCAGCAGGCGGGGCTACTCCAAGCGTATCAAAGCCCGCTGGCCAAAACCTACCCGCCGATGTACCGCGCCGCCGATGGCACTTGGCACGGCTTTGCCGCGCGGGCACGCATCCTGCTCGTCAACACCGAACGGTTGGAGGAGCACGAGCGGCCGCGCTCGATTCTGGCGCTGGCCGATCCTGCTTGGCACGGACGGGGCGGCATCGCCAAGCCGCTGTTCGGCACCACGGCCACGCACGCCGCTTGCCTGTTTAGCGTCTGGGGCCGCGAACGGGCGGAGGCGTATTTCCGCAACGTAGAAGAACATGCCGAAGTGCTCGCCGGCAATAAACAGGTCGCGCTCGCCGTTGCTTCCGGCCGGCTCGCCTTTGGGCTGACCGATACCGACGATGCGATGGTCGAGATCGACAAGGGGATGCCGGTGGCGATCGTCTATCCCGATCAAGGGGAGGACGCGCTGGGGACACTGTTCATCCCAAACACGGCGGCAATCATTCGCGGCAGCCCTCACCCGGCCGAAGCGCGGCGGTTGGTCGACTTTCTCCTCTCGCCGCCGGTCGAAACCGCCCTCGCCCGTGGCCCCAGCACCCAGATCCCGCTCAACCAGCGCGTCGACGTTCCCACGCGCGTCGCCACGCCGAGCACGATTGGCGCGATGCAAGTCGACTTCGCCGCCGCCGCCGACCAGTGGGACCACGCCGCCGAGTTTCTCCGCGCCACCTTCACCGGCGGCTAACGCGACTGCGCGTGACCTCAGCCAGTGTAGCCGCGTTGCTCCGCAACGTGGTTTTTGAGCCGCGAGGAGCTACAGGCTACCAGCCACCACTTTGAAGCTGGCCGCGAAGCGAGCTTCAAGGTGGCGGCTTATAGCTACAAGTTGCGAAGCGGCTGTTTCATGCTCCTCCTGGCCCCAGCCCGCAGCCTGTGGCCCGCAGCATTTCCTGGCCCCGCCTCCCTCTCCCAGCCGATAAACCGAGAAGCGCAACTGGTTCGCGGTTTCATCTTGCTGGGCGGTCATGGAAACGTCGCTGCATCGTCAGCTGAAGTCGCTTTATGCGGACGACCCTTCGCAGACCGAGGTGCGGTGGGGGGAGTATCGCATTGATGCGATTGCGGGCGAGGAACTCGTTGAGATCCAGCACGGCTCGCTCGCCGCGATTCGCCGCAAGGTGGCGCGGCTGGTGAAAAAGCATCCGGTGCGGGTCGTGAAGCCGATCGTCGTCCGCAAACATCTGGTGAAGCAAGACGCACGGGGCGGGCAGGTCGTTTCGCGCCGTCGCAGCCCGAAGGTCGGCAAGCTGCTGGAGATTTTTGACGAGCTGGTCTACTTCACCGGCCTGTTTCCGCACGAGCGGCTGACGCTCGACGTGGTGCTCGTCGATGTCGAGGAATGGCGCTACCCCGGCCACGGCCGCCGGCGTCGCCGCCGCGAGCGCGATCATCAGGTCGAAGATCAAAAACTCCTCGCCGTGCATCGCACCGTCTCGCTCGCCACGGCGGCCGATCTGCGGCGACTGCTCGGCGTGCGGTTGCCGGCCCAATTCCACACCGGCCATCTCGCTCAGCGGCTCGACGTGCCCCGCTGGAACGCCCAGCGGATCGCCTACTGCCTCCGCCATGCTGGCACCGTCGAGCAGGTCGGCAAGCAGGGAAATGCGCTGGTCTACCAGTTCAGCCGCCGCCAAGCGGCGTAGGGAAGGCGGAGGGCCGAGGGCGGAGGGCCGAAGGCGGAGGGCGGAAAGCGGAACGGGCGGAGGCCTGTGCGACTCGCCGATTCTGACTGCGGACGGCTGACAACTGAAGGCTGACGGCTGACGGCTGGAAGCTGACCAAATCCCGCTAAAATACGAACTGCAATTGCGGTTTTGCCCAAAAAGCCTTACCCTTCTAGCTTCGCAGCGCTGGTATGCGGCTGCGCGGTCCTGCCGAGCGAGGGCATGCGCAGGCGATCCTCGTAGCGCGCCGCGCAGGGCTGTCTGCTGCCCTCGCGCGAGCCGCTCCCTCCCTTCCAGAGAGTTGTAGATTGATGAGCAGCGAGCCTCAGCCCCTCAGCCGCAGTCCTCTGCGGAGTCTGACTGGCATTCGCGTGCTGAGTACCGGCAGCTTCGTGCCCGACAACGTGGTCCGCAACGAGGACTTGGCCGCGCTGGGCTTCGACGCCGACTGGATTTTGCAGCGGACCGGCATCCTCGAACGCCGCCACGCGCCGCCGGAGATGACGACCAGCGACATGGCGATCGAGGCGGCGCAGCGCTGTCTCCAGCAGGCCGATATCGATCCGGCTCAAATCGATCTGCTCCTGCTCGGTACGCTCTCGCCCGACCATCTGCTCCCGGCCACGGCCTGCACGGTGCAAGACCGGCTGGGACTGCGCTGCGCGGCGATGGATATTTCGGCCGCCTGCGCGGGCTTTTTGTATTCGATGATTACTGGCATGCAGTTCGTCGCCACCGGCTGTAGCAAGTACGCGCTCGTCGTCGGCGCGGACTGCAATTCGCGGGTCATGAACCCCGCCGACAAAAAAACCTTCCCGCTCTTTGGCGACGGCGCTGGCGCCGTGCTGCTTGGTCCCGGCAGCCAGGAGCAGGGGATGCTCTCTTATACCCTCGGTGCCGACGGCTCGGGAATGGAGCTTCTCTATCGTCCGATGGGCGGAGCACTTTGACGAAACGCAGCTCGAAGGCCGACCCTATTACGTCCAAATGGACGGCCGGCCCGTTTTCAAGTGGGCGATTCGCCTGCTCGAAGATACCTGCCGCGACGTGGTGGCCGAGGCCGGGCTGACGTTCGACGACATCGACCTGTGGGTGCTCCATCAGGCGAATGTGCGGATCATCGATGCCGCCGTCGAAGCGATGGGCATCGACCGCGAAAAGGTCGTGATTCATCTCGACCGCTACGGAAACACCTCGGCCGGCAGCGTGCCGATCGCGCTCGACGAGTCGGTCAAAGCCGGCCGGGTCCGCCCGGGGAGCACGATTCTCATGAGCGGATTCGGCGCGGGCCTTTCCTGGGGCACCAGCGTCTTCCGCTGGTAAGCGCGCCGCCGCTCGGAGTGCTGACTGCGGCTTGCTCCCACTCGGGCGGGACTCGCCTTCGTCGGCCGCCGCTCTACAATTCGGACTCGTTTCGCCTCTTCTGCTCCCCTCCTGAGTTCCCGCATGGCTACCGCAAGCAACGCAAAAATCAAGAACAAGCCAAAGTCCAAGCCGCTGCCGACCCGCAGCCAAGTGAAGCTGGCCGACACCTGGGATCTCGGCAGCCTTTTTCCAAGCGATGCCGCCTGGGAAACCGCCTTTGCCGATTGGGAAAACCTGATTCCCACCTATGAAAAATTTCGCGGCAAGCTCGGCGAGAGCGCCAAGAAACTGGCTGACTGCCTCAAGTTCGACAGCGAGTTCGACCGCCGCGCCGAACAGCTTGGCACCTACGCCTTCTTAAAGACGGCCGAGGACACCGCCAACAGCGACTATCAGCGGATGATGGGCCGCTTTCGCAACGCCGCCAGCCGCGCCGGCCAAGCCGCCAGCTATCTGCGGCCCGAACTGATGGCGATCCCCGACGACGTGATGCAGCAGTTTCTCAAGAGCAAACCGCTCGCGCCGTACAAGCTCAAGCTGGAACTGATCCTCCGCTACAAGCCGCACACGCTGAGCGACCGCGAAGAACAGCTTTTGGCGATGCAGTCGCAGATGTCCGCGACCGCAGGGCAGGTGTTTCGCCAACTGAACGACGCCGATTTGCGGTTCGGCTCGATTCGCGACGAGCATGGCGAGACCGTGGAGCTGACGCACTCCTCGTTTTCAATGCTGCTGCACTCCCCCCGCCGCGGCACCCGCAAGGCCGCCTTCCATCAATACTACGGGCAGTTTGAAGCCCACAAAAACACGCTCGCCGCCACGCTCAGCGGCTCGATCGAGCGCGATGTGTACTACGCCCGCGCGCGCGGTTATCGCAGTGCCCGCGAAGCCTCGCTGTTCGATGACAATGTGCCCGTCTCGGTCTACGACAACCTGATCGACACGGTCCACAAGCACCTGCCGACGCTGTACCGCTACTACGACTTGCGGCGGCGGAAGATGCGGCTGAAAGAAATCCACAACTACGATACTTACGTGCCGATCCTCAGCAATCTGGAGCAGAAGCGCAACTGGAATCAGGCGGTCAAAGTGGTGATCGAATCGCTCGCCCCGCTGGGGAGCGACTACTGCTCGACGCTCGAAGCCGGGCTGATGGGCCGCTGGTGCGATCGTTACCCCAATCGCGGCAAGCAAAGCGGCGCTTTTAGTAGCGGCTCTTACGGCGGCGATCCCTACATCCTGATGAACTACCAGCCCAAGGTGCTCGACCACGTTTTCACGCTCACGCACGAAGCCGGCCACTCGATGCACAGCTTCCTCTCGTCAAAGCATCAGCCCTTCGACTACTACAGTTACACGATCTTCGTGGCCGAAGTCGCCAGCACCTTCAACGAACAACTGCTCAGCCGGCACATGCAGGCGAAGGCGAAGTCGGACGAAGAACGCGCCTACCTCATCAATCACGATCTCGACGCGATTCGCGGCACGATCATTCGCCAGACGATGTTCGCCGAGTTTGAGAAGCTCACCCACGAACTCGCCGAGTCGGGCGAGCCGCTCACGCTCAAAAGTTTTCAGAGCATCTACCGCGAGCTGCTCGAAAAATACTTCGGCCCCGACTTTACACTCGATGAAGAACTCTCGCTGGAGTGTTTCCGCATCCCGCACTTCTACCGCGCGTTCTACGTCTACAAGTACGCCACGGGCATGTCCGCCGCGATTGCCCTGGCCGAGCGCGTCCTTTCCGGCGGCGACGCCGAGCGCGAAGCCTACCTCGGTTTCTTGAAGTCGGGCAGCTCGAAGTTCCCGCTCGATCTGCTCCGCGATGCCGGAGTCGATATGGAACGGCCCGAGCCGGTCGATACGGCGCTTGAACATTTTGCCCGGCTTGTCGACCAGCTCGACGGCCTGTTGAAGTAAGCGGCAGGCTGCGGGCTACAGGCTGGAAGCTGGAAGCGATACGCGGTTGATGGGACCGTAGCGCCCCCTCGGCACACCGGTTGCTCTAGCCGCGTTAGCGCTTGATCGTCGTGATCCACAAAAACGGGCTGCCTGCTTCGTCGACGCGCAGCTCGCCTTTGAGCTTGGCCTGCGAGAGCATGCGGTCGACGATCCGCTTGTAGTAGGTGCGGCCGGCGGGGATGGAGACTTGCACCTGCTCCGGCACGATCTGGTGCCGGGCGAGCGCGGCGCGGTCGAAGAGGAAGGGGATTTGCAGCCGCTCCTCAATCGCCCCGAGCGCCTGCGGCAGCGCGATGCCGGCGATCTCCACGTCGAGAAACTCGAACAGACGCGGCACCAACTCGCGGTCGGGCGACTGAGGAGGCCAGCCAGTCGGCCACGCCTCGCTCTGCTCGTCGCGCGGCGCGATGCGGAGCACCACGTCCTCGCCGCGCGGCTTGTGGGGCTGGAGCATCAGCCCTTCGCCCGCCAAGGCAATCGCCAGCGCGGTGCCGAGGCTCGTGTCTTGAAATTCTTGGGCAACCGCGCCGGCCGCGCGCAAGCGCGCAGCAGCGGCGGGATCGACGGCGACCGCGTGGCGCAGCCGATCGCTCGCCTTGGATACCACTTCACCGAGCGGCACATCTTTCGTGCTAAAGGCCACCGGCGGCGTGAGATCCTCGGCAACGGCGACGAGCTGATCGCGGGTGAGGCCGTAGGCCTGCTTTTCCTCGGTGGCTCCGGCGATGCCTTCGCTCCGCAGGTCGTCGAAGAACTGTTTCAGCCGCACGCGGTCGCGGCTCGTAAAGCGTCCGCCTTGGAGCACGAGCACATCATCGCCCGTAAGCACGCCGAGTATCTCATAACGCGGCCGGTCGGCCGTGCCGCGATTGGTGATTTGCGGCTGATCGCCCTGGCGGTAGCTGCGAATCCGCAGCCCTTCGACGCCGAGATCGATGAGCAGCTTGTACCACTTCTGCGAACTGGTGACCGGCAAGCCCGGCTGCGCGGCGATTTCCACCTCGATCCGCCCCTCAGCCCAAGCCGCCGGAGCCAACGCGGCCAGTAGAACCAACACCACGACCGAGCGGAGCAAAATAGGAAGGCGGAGGGCGAAAGGCGGAAGGCGGAGGGCGAAAGGCGGAAGGCGGACTTGCATAACCGGAACATTCCACAAAAGAGGAGCGAAGCGCCATGCGGGCGGGGACGGGGAATTATAGCATGAGGGCGGAGAGCGGCGGGTGGCGGGTGGCGGGGCGCACCGCGACAGCGGAAGCCCCCGTGGTGCACGCTGGCAGCTTTTCCGCCCTCCGCCTTCCGCCCTCGCTCCGCCTGTTGCAGCCGCCTGCATTTTTGCGACAATAGCCGATCCTGCTCTCTCATTGCATCTGTTGTTCAAAGGAGTCCGGCATGGCACGCCCCGTTACGCTCTTTACCGGCCAGTGGGCCGATCTTTCGCTCGACGACTTGGCCCGCAAGGCGAGCGGGTTTGGCTATCAGGGGCTGGAGCTCGCCTGCTGGGGCGACCACTTTGAAGTCGACAAGGCGATGGCCGACGACAACTACTGCGCTAAGAAACGCGAGCAGCTTGAGCGCCATGACCTACAATGCTACGCGATCAGCAACCACCTGGCCGGGCAAGCCGTCTGCGACATCATCGACCAGCGTCACCAAGCGATCCTGCCCGACTACGTCTGGGGCGACGGCAAGCCCGCGGGTGTGAACGAGCGTGCCGCCGAGGAGATGAAAAACACCGCCCGCGCCGCGCAGCGGCTCGGCGTCGAGGTCGTCAACGGCTTTACCGGCTCAAGCATCTGGCATCTGCTCTATTCGTTCCCGCCGGTCCCGCCGTCGATGATCGACGACGGCTACAAGCAGTTCGCCGACCGCTGGAACCCTATTCTCGACGTGTTCGGCGAGTGCGGCGTGAAGTTCGCCCTGGAAGTCCACCCGACGGAAATCGCCTTCGACATCTACAGCGCCAAGCGGGCGCTCGAAGCCGTCGATGGGCGGGAGGAGTTCGGCTTCAACTTCGACCCGAGCCATCTGATTTGGCAGGGCGTCGATCCGGTCGAGTTCATCCGCGAATTTCCCGACCGCATCTATCACGTCCACATCAAAGACGCGATCGTCACGCTCAACGGCCGCACCGGGATTCTTGGCAGCCATCTGAACTTCGGCGACCCGCGGCGCGGCTGGGACTTCCGCTCGCCGGGACGCGGCGGCGTCAATTTCGAGGAGATCATTCGGGCGCTGAATCAGGTCGGCTACCAAGGCCCGCTGAGCGTCGAGTGGGAAGATTCGGGCATGGAGCGCGAACACGGCGCCCGCGAAGCGGCCGAACTGGTGAAGAAGCTCGATTTCGAGCCGAGCAACGTCGCCTTCGACGCCGCCTTCTCCGAGGAGTAAGCGGCCCGCACAGCCGCTACGACTGCACCGACACGACCCTAGCCCCAGTCGCTGAGAGCGGCTGGGGCTATTTTCATGCGCTCGGGGTGTTAGACTGAAAAAGAGACCTCGACAGCCGGCCCCGCTGGCACGGATGGGGTGGCGGGGGCGCTCCGCGCAAGCAATGGGTGGCGGGGGCGCACCGCGAAGCGGAAGCCCCCGATGTGGTGATGTTGGATGGTGGATGACGAGTGATGGGTGGCGCCCGGACGTGATGGAAGGCAGTGAGCGAGGCTTCTTCTGCAACGGTTCATACTCAAACTCGGCGCGATCTTCCTTCTTTTCGGAGGTGCGCTCCCAGTACGGGCGGACGATCTGGAGCAGGCCCGCCAGGAGCTTTACGTCCGTTACGCGGCGCGGCTTGATGAGTTGGCCGACCGCTGTGCCGCGGAGCAAATGCCGGTGCAGGAAGAGATCGTCCGCCGCTGGCTCCCCGAGCGCGATACTGACAAGCTCTATCTGTTCGTTATCGACGACCAGCCGGACCCGGCGGCGCTGCCAGAGGAGGCCGACCCGAAGCTCAAGTTTTGGCAGACGCGGTTTCGCCAGTTGCGCGCGGAGCAGGCCGAGTCGCTGGTCGCTTTGGCCGAAAAAGCCGTCGACGCCGAGCGGCTCTCGCTGGCGATGATGCTCCTCACCGAAGCGGTGCGCGAAAACCCCGATCACGAGCGGGCACGGGCGGCGCTGGGCTACCAGCGCTACCGCGATCGCTGGCTCACGCCGTTTGAGCGCGAGATGGCCGAGCAGGGCAACCTCTGGCACGACCGTTTCGGCTGGATCGACGCCGACCAGGTCGATCGCTACCAGGCCGGGCTTCGGCCCTTTGGCCGGCGCTGGATCGACGCCGAGGAAGACGCCCGCCTGCGGCGGCACATCACGCGCGGTTGGCAGCTTCGCACCGAACATTATCTGCTGACGACCAACCACAGCCTTGAAGCAGGAGCACGGCTGGCCCGGCAGCTAGAATGCTTTTATCAAATCTGGCGGCAGGTCTTCGCGGGCTATTACCTGGAGCCGGGCGAACTGGAGCGCGCCCTTGCGCGCCGCGCGCCGCGCTACGCCGACTCCCGCCCGCATCGCGTGATCTACTTCCGCTCGCGCGAGGAGTACAACCAGCAGTTGCGCCGCGATCAGCCGAACATCGAAATCACGCTCGGCATCTACTTTGACACGCAAAAGCGGGCGTACTTCTTCGCAGGCGAAGACCAACACGCCGGCACGCTCTATCACGAAGCGGCGCACCAACTCTTTCAAGAAACTAGCCGCAGCAGCCGTCAAGTGGGGCGGCAGGATAACTTCTGGATCATCGAGGGCATTGCCGCCTACCTGGAGTCGCTGACCGAGCACGAAGGCTACTACACGCTCGGCGGCGCGGAGGCCGGACGGCTGCCCGCCGCGCGGCAGCGCTGTTTGGAGGACGATTTTTATGTGCCGCTGGCGCAGCTCGTGGCGCTCGGCATGAGCGACGTGCAGCGGCATCCCGACATCGCCAAGCTCTACAGCCAAGCGGCCGGGCAGGCGACGTTCCTGATGCACGCCGAGAGTGGCCGCTACCGCGAAGCGGTGGTGCGCTATCTGGTGAGCGTTTATCAGGGCCGTGATACGACCGGCTCGCTGGAAGAACTCACCGGCGCCCGTTACGCCCAGCTTGACGAGCAGTACCGTGCCTGGCTGGCCAGTCTCGCCGGCTCGTAAGGAGTGAGCATCGTGCGACCCTACCGGCTAGCCGACTGTTCGTATGGGCATGTAAAGCAGCAACAGTACGAGGTGGCGGTGTTGCCCTTCGGGGCGACCGAGCCGCATAACTTGCACTTGCCCTACGGCACCGACACGCTCGAAGCGGAAGCGATCGGCGACCGCGTGTGCGCGGCGGCGCACGAGCGCGGGGCGAAGATCGTGCTGCTGCCGACCATTCCTTATGGCACCGAGACGAATCAGCGGCAGTTTCCGCTGTCGATGAATCTCAACCCTTCGACGCTGCAAGCGGTGATCGGAGATCTGGTCCATTCCTTGGTCGGGCACGGCATCCGCAAAATCGTGCTGCTCAACAGCCACGGCGGCAACGACTTCAAGCCGATCCTCCGCGAGCTGTATGGGCAAACGCCGGCCGCGCTCTTTTTGTGCGACTGGTTCCGCATGGTCCGCGATGCGTACGACGAGATTTTCGAGCAGCCCGAAGACCACGCCGGCGAGATGGAAACCTCGCTTGCGCTCGCCTACTTCGGCGAACTGGTCGCACGCAATCCCGACGGCACGCTCGCCGCCGACGCGGGCCAGGCAGCGGCCAGCCGCTTCGAGGCGGTCAACCGGGGCTGGGTGTCGATCACCCGTCCCTGGCACCTGCTGACGACCAACTCCGGCTCGGGCAACCCGCATGCCGCCACCGCCGAAAAGGGAAAGCGGCTGATGGAAGTCGTCGTCGCCCGCCTGAGCCAATTTTTAGTCGAGCTATCGGCGGCGAAACTCGACGCGCGGTTTCCGTTTTGAGGGGGATCAGGGGGCTGCAAGCTACAGGCTGCGGGCTGCAAGCTGTGGGCGACGGATAATTTTCCACCCCGTCGTCTGTGGCCTGTAGCCCGTGGCTCGCAGCCCGTAGCTCATAGTTGACGCCGCCTGGCCGGCGTAGTACGATTATTCGACTCCGATCGCCGATGGTGGATGTAGCTCAGCTGGTTAGAGCATCAGATTGTGGTTCTGAGGGTCGGGGGTTCGAATCCCCTCATCCACCCCTTTCCGCCATTCTTGGCACCCGAGGCCGCCCCTTAATCGGCGGCCTTGTTTTTCGCGCCTTCGGGGGCCGCTGGGGCTTCGGGGCTTCCGCTCTTGCGGTGCGCCCCCGCCACCCGTGGTGGCGATTCTGAAGCTATTGCAGGGCCGGTGGTTACTGCCCGCGCGGCGGCGCTGAGCGAAAATCTGTCAACTTTTTTGCAAGATGCCGCCCGGCTTCTGGAGTTTGTGTCAGTAGGCCCCTGCGGAGCGGCGGGCTTTCGCGTGCAGTCAGCGGCCTCTCTCAAGGCACCCGATGCATCTGTCTCCCCCGTCCAAGCAGTTTGTGCAGGAATTGACGGCCAATCAGGCGCGGCTGCTGGCGTACGTGATGACGCTGCTGCCGAACCTGGAGGCTGCCCAGGACGTGCTGCAAAACACGAATCTCGTCCTCTGGGAAAAGGCGGAGACGTTCACCGAGGGGACAAACTTTTTGGCCTGGGCGTGTGCGGTTGCGCGGCATGAAGTCCTCGCCTACTACCGCCGCACGCAGCGCGAGCGGCACGTATTTGATGAGGCGCTCGTCGAGCAGTTGGCGACCACCGCCGAGCGGCACCATGAGAACACGGGCCGGCTGAGCCTTTTTCTCGATCAATGCCTCGCGCTGCGGAGCACCGAGGAGCAAGAACTGCTCCGCGAGCGATACGCCTCGGGCGGCTCGGTGACGGAAATGGCCGCCCGTCGCGGCCTCGCGCCGGGGCAGGTGTCGGTGCTGCTGTGCCGGCTGCGGCATAAGCTGCTCGGGTGCATCGAGCGCAAGCTGGCGGCGGTGGAGGTTGCCCCCGATGCTTGACGCCGCCACGCGGGAAGAACTGCACGAGCTGCTCGGGGCGCTGGTCGATCTGCGGCTCTCCGAAGCACAACGCGCGCGGCTCGCCGCGCTGCTCCGCGAGCGGCCCGAAGCGCGCGACTACTACGCCGCGTTTACCGCCGTGCATGTCGAACTGCACTGGCGGCACACCGCCGCCCCCGACGAGGCGTGGCTGCTAAGCAGCAGCCCGCCGCCGCCACGGACGCAGCTTCCGCCGCCGATGCCGCGTGGCAAATCGCAAGCGGCCCCCAATGCGCCTCGTCCCGTCCCTGTCGCGCCGCTGTTGGGGCCGACCTTGCGCGGCATGCACTGGCAGCGTCATCCAATCGCGTTTTTGCTCACCGTCTCGGCGGTGTGGAGCGGGCTGCTGCTGGTGCTTGGCATGGCCTTGCTGCAGCTTGCCGAGCCGGAGCACGCGCAGGAAACGCCGCCGACGCAGGGCACCGCCGTGGTGGCGCGCCTGGTGCGTTCGCACGAAGCGCGGTGGAGCGGCGCGCGGGGCGTACTTGCCGAGGGAACCTTGCTCCGCGCCGGAGAGCGGTTGAAGCTCGCGCAGGGCCTAGCGCTGCTCGTCTACGAAAGCGGTGCCCAGGTATTGTTAGAAGGACCGGCCTCCTATGTCGTGGGCAGTCCCATCGGCAACACGCCCGCCGGGGAAGGGCGGCTGGAAGCGGGCCGACTTACGGCCCGCGTGCCGCAGTCGGCCTACGGATTCACGATCCGCTCGCCCAGCGCCACGGTGGTCGACCTCGGCACCGAGTTTGGCGTCGAGGTCTTGGAAGACGAGTCGACGCAGGTGGTCGTATTCGACGGCGCGGTGCAGGTTGCTAGCAATACTGCATCGCCAGGAGATGCGGGAGCGTTGGCCCAACTACTGCAAGCGGGGCAGGCGGCTCGGGTGAAAAACAATGGCCGCGCGCCCGCGCGCACCCGGCTGACGGACGCGGATGAGCGGTTCGTGCGCGTGCTGCCGCAAC
>CAYZVT010000045.1:0-18049 GCA_964481585.1 uncultured Pirellulales bacterium | reverse complement strand
ACCGCACCCGCTGCAACCAAAGTCTCCGGTCCCAAATTACTTCACGGCCTCTGAGTGCTGACCCCTGACGGATATCCGGCGTGGACGTCGCGGGCGAAAAAGGCGCTGCCGGACGCTGTGTTTATGCAGTGTGCTCTAGCTCGCAGCCTGTAGCTCGTAGTCCGCAGTCCACAGCTTCCCGCCTACAGCCTATAGCTTTCAGCCGACAGCCCTCTCCCCATGCTCCACCTGCAAACCTCCACCTCTGCCCGCTGGCTGCGTCAGGTCGACGCGCACCTGGACGAGATTTTGATTGACCACGCCCACTGCGAGAAGAAGGCGGCGGGGACGGCGATGAACTTGATGTTCGCCTACATCGAGAACGAGCCGCTGTGCCGGGAGATGACGCGGATCGTGAACGAGGAACTGGAGCATTTTCATCTCGTGCTGGACGTGCTCAAGCGGCGCGGCATTCGGTTCCGTCGGCTGAAGCCGAGCGCGTACGGTCGGGAGCTGAACGATCTGGTGCGGAAGCAGGAGCCGCAGCGGGCGGTGGACAAGCTGCTGGTGGCGGGACTGATCGAAGCCCGCTCGTGCGAGCGGTTCAGCCTGCTGAGCCGGCACGTCGCCGACGCCGAACTGGCCGAGTTTTACGGCAGCCTGTTTGAGTCCGAGGCGCGGCACCACACGACGTATGTGCGGCTGGCCAAGAGGTTCGCTCCGGAGGACGAAGTCCACCGCCGGCTCGACGAGTTGGCCGCCGCAGAAGCGGCAATTCTTGAGCAGGGCGAAGCGCTGCCCCGGATGCACTCGTAGCGGCTTCACCTGCCGGTGCTGCGCGGCCATCCCAGCACCGCGCGCACATTCGCCGCAGGTGGCGTCATGCTGTCGGAGATCACCCTCCGGAAAATGCTGACTCGCTCAAGCCGCCGCTCCGCCCGCCTCGACAAGCGGCTGTCAGTCGGGCACGCTCCGCCCCTGCGGATTCTTTTCTTCGCGCGCGGCATTTGGCCGATTCCGTTTCACAGTCGCCGCTTACGCTGGCGGAACGATGCCGATCGGAAGACGGCGGGGCGATCCGATCCTTTAGGTATAGGGTTTGCATTTCTTCTCTGCGGCGAGCCGGTCGCTTTTGTCGTCCTGACGGCAGCCGGCTCCGTGGAACAGAAAGAATTGCTCGCGGTGTCAACGCTCGTGCTTTAGGCCTGAGATGCGATGGATGAGCTTGGCACCGGGAGGGCCGCGACATGGCCTCGACCCACTGCTCTTTGCCCACGGCACCGCATGCGAGCCGCGCTCCACCCAGCGGCAGCCGGTACCGATTTCTCGCGCGCGTTCGCTGTGCTGAGACACGGCGGTTTTTTCTTCGACGACACTTCTCAGGAGCTACTCCCATGACGATGCGAAATCCTTTTCTGACCGCCGCAGGCTTGGCCCTGCTCGGTCTCGTGACGGCACCGGCCCTTGCTCAGACGACGCCGCCCGCTCCGCCGCAAGCCGAGCCGCCGCAACAACAAGCTGACGCACAGGCGGATGTGCAAGCCGAGGCAGATGTGCAGGCCGACGCTCAAGCCGAGAATCAGGCTGGCGCGCAGGCCGATGCGCAGCCGCAGGCTCAAGCCGACGCGCCGAGCGCTCCGGCGCAAGGACAGGCCGGCGCCCAAGCTGATCTGAACGCCAACGCGGACGCCAGCGCTGCCCCGCAGACGCCCGCTCCGCCGACGCAGGCCACCACGCCCGACCCGGGCGACCGCTCGCTAGGCACCCAGCAGGGACAAGCGCAAACCCAAGGGCAAGCGCAAACCCAAGGGCAAGCCCAGATCCAAGGGCAGGCTCAGGTCGAGGCTCAATCCCAAGCCGACATTCAGAACCGTCAGTTCTCGGAAAGCAACTTCGGCGCTCAGCTTAACATGCAGCAAGACCAACTCATCGTCAGCGACGTGACGCAGAACACGTTCGCCGCGCGGGCGGGCTTGCAGCAGGGCGACCGGATTGTCGCCGTCCTCGGCCGTCCGGTAGCGAGCCAAGCCGAGTTCTACCGCTTCGTTCAAATGGCGCCCCCCGCGCAGCCGATTCCGATCATCGTGATGCGCGATGGGCAGCGTGAAGTCGTGCACCTGCATGTCCACCCGATGCACGGCGGCCCGGTGCTCGCCGAGCAGAACGGCCACGCCTGGCTCGGCGTGTTCCTCAACACGCAGTTCCAAAACCATGCAGTCGTCCAGCGCGTGCAGCCGGGCAGCCCTGCCGATCGGGCGGGCATCCAAGCCGGGGACACGATCGTGGGCCTCAACGGCCAACCGATCCACGGCCCGGGCCACCTGAGCCAGATGGTCCGCAGCCTGGAACCGGGCATGCAGGTGGATCTCGCCGTCTCGCGCCGCGTGACGCAAGACCTGACGACGACGCTCGCCGCACAGCCGGCGCCGTCGCAGTTGCAAGGGCCGGCGATGCAAGACCGGCTGCCGCCTCCGCCGGCGGATCGCATCGAAGTGCGCGGCTATCGTGGCGAGGGAATCGACCAGCCGCAGCAGCGCAACCTCGACCCGTCGCAGCAACGCGACAGTGACGGTCGGCTGCTTGATGGCCGTGGCGATGGTCTGCTCGACCGCCGCTAATCGCCTCAGCTAAAGGCTGAAGCGACGCTGGGCCGCGCTAGTGACAGCGCGGCCCAGCCTTTTTTATCGCTACCGTTGTCGGCGGCTGTTTTTACAGCGCTTCGCAGACGAGGTCGCCGACTTGGCTGGTGGAGTAGCCCATCTTGCCGGCGGCTTGGCTTTTCATCTTCGTGCCGGTGGCGATCTGAATCGCCTTTTGCACGCGCTCGGCGGCGGCGGTGTGGCCGGTTTGGTCGAGCAGCATGCTCATGGCGTTGATCGCCGCGATCGGGTTGATGACGCCTTGGCCGGTGTACTTCGGCGCGCTGCCGCCCATCGGCTCGAACATGCTCGTGCCGCCCGGATCGGGGTTCAAGTTGCCACCGGCGGCCACGCCCATCCCGCCTTGGAGAATGCCTGCCAGATCGGTGATGATGTCGCCGAACATGTTCGTCGTCACGATCACGTCGTAGTATTCGGGGTTTTTGACCATCCACATGCAGCAGGCATCGACATGATTGTAGTCGGCTTTCACGTCGGGGTACTCTTGAGCGACTTCCTGGAACGTGCGCCACCAGAGATCGTGCCCGATCGTCAGGACGTTCGTCTTGGCGACGAGCGTGAGCATCTTGCCTTTGGGGTTATTGCGCTTGCGGGTGTACTCAAACGCCCAGCGGATGCAGCGCTCGCACCCCTTGCGGGTGTAAATCGCCATTTGCGTGGCGACTTCGTCGGGCGTGCCCTTCTTCAAAAAGCCGCCGGCGCCGCAGTAGAGGTCTTCGGTGTTTTCGCGGACGACGACAAAGTCGATGTCTTCGGGGCCTTTGTCCTTCAGCGGCGTCTCGACGCCGGGAAAGAGCTTGACCGGCCGCAGATTGATGTACTGGTCAAGCTGGAAGCGGAGTTCCAGCAGCAGTTGTTTTTCGAGAATGCCCGGCTTGACGTCGGGATGGCCGACCGCGCCGAGATAGATCGCGTCGAAGGAGCGCAGCTCGTCGATCGCCCCCGGCGGGAGCACTTCGCCGGTGCGGAGGTAGCGCTCGCCACCGAAGTCGTAGTCGGTCAGTTCGTAGGAGATGTTTTCGAGCTTGCTGACCGCTTCGAGCACCTTCAGCCCTTCGGCGGCCACTTCTGGTCCCGTTCCGTCCCCGCCGATCACGGCAATTTTCATCGTTTGGCTCATGGCTTTCCGCACACCCTCTCCGGTTTGGTCTTCCGCGAAGTTTGAGAAGCTGCGGATTTTACCAGCCCCCGCCGCCGGTCACAAGTTGCGCTGCTCGTCGGTAGTGTCCTAAGACTGTGTTGCTGGGGCGCAAAGAGAAAAGCCGCCCGAAGGCGGCTTAGTGTCTTGCCTGACGATTGCTACTTTTCGCTAAGCCCGGCGGCGCGTCGATACTTTTTCAAAATCCCTTGAACCCAGTAGTCAAGGTCACTAACGCTGTCAGCGCTGAGTCCCTTGGGTAGCAGGAGCGTCACAGGCCCCTCTTCAAGCGTGGTAATCTCCTTGGCGGTCCCTGGGGCCACCGGCTCATCCTCCGGTTGCGGGGGGCTAAGATACGGATTTGCTGGGGGCGACACGGGCGAATCAACTACAGTTACTTCGGTCATCGGGACACCTGTTTGGCTGCCCTCAACGAATACCCAATCCCCCTCAATGCCGAGCACCTTTTTCGGCTGGGGAAATTGGTCAACACCCGCTGAGGTCCATTGGACAAATGACCCTACCTGCACCGTCTGCGACTGGGCGTTGGGGTCATTCCCATTCTTGGAAGTGTCCATCTGCGGGGAAGGCTTGTTTTCATCGCCGCCATGGATGCCCGCAAACTTCAAGGTCTTTCGGAACTGGTCGATAAAGGCATCGACACTTGAACGATTGAAGGTGCCGTCTTCCCGTTCTCGCAGAAGGTAGTACCGGATCGAATCGTCGGTTGGCGGAAGCTTTTTTTCGTACTTCTCCCAAATTTCAGAATGCAGTTTCGGCGCAAGAGCCGCTTCCTTGATCGCCTTGGCGCGTTGTTCGTTCCCAGGGGGATTTAGGGTGATGTCCAAATAGCGGTCAGAAACCTTGATCTGGCGGGAGTCGCCGCGCCCCTTGTCTTCAATTAAGCCGAACTGAGTAAGCGCGCCGATCGCCTTGCCAAAACTGCTGCTCTTTGGGGAGTAGTCAAGCTGCCGCGCGGCCGCTTCCCATTGAGTGAAATGTCGGTCGTTCGCTTGGTATAGCGCCTCCGCCTTGTTCAGCGACTCTTCCAAGTCGAACGCAGGATAGTTGGGGCTACGAGTGCGAGGGGTTTTCGCGGGACCGACTCCCTCTTCCTTCGTTTCTGTGGCCATGTCTGATACTCCTAGTGGTTGATGAGTACGCTGTATCTTATCGCCACGGCGACAGCGCGGCAATTGCTGTGGCTAAAATTTAGCGAAATTCGTCGCCGCTGTATTGACACCTGATCGACAGGCGCTTAGGATCAATGGCATAGCCGAGCATGGAGGGCGCACAAATGAGAAGGTGAAAAAGGCCGGCTGAGACAGGGTTGTCGATCAGCCGGCCGCAAAAGGCCCAGAGGGGGCGAGTCAGGCCGGGTTCTATCTTGCAGGACGGGACCGGCTTGGCGAGGCAACCATCTTTCGATGATCGGGAGCAACGGAGGGCGGCCCGCGTCTTGGCCGGCGCAGCAGCGTTATAAACTGCCGTAGGGGGCCGGATTGATCCGGCTGGGATCGTAACCCCCGCCCTCCGCTCTATTTACTTATACTCTTTCGCCGTGCCGCCTTCAATGCCACGCTTCGCAGCCAGACCGATAGCTTTCCGTCCGCTGCGGCCTCTATCTCCGCTCGCTCTGCGGGGGTGACGCGCACCAGCAGTATTTCGCTGCGGCGCTCTTCTGGCGGCTTCGTCGGCGCTCCACGCTTCTTTCCCATGCCCGGAATTGTAATACAAAAAATAACCCTGTCAAACTGTTGACACGCCGGTTAAATGTATTACATTAAATCCTGTTGGCGGCAACCAACAAAAAAGCCCCGGAAGGGATGGCAATCCCAACCGGGGCGACTAGAACCGGCTTTCGCCTGATTCCAGCGTGGTAACTGAATCATAGCGAAAGCCCCAGCCTCGGGGAAGTTCGCCATGATCTGCTGTGCCCACACCGAAGCTAAGAAGTGCGGCAGGGACCGCAACGGCAACCAGCGCTATAAGTGCCTCACCTGCGGCAAGATGTTCGCGGACCAGCCGCAGCGCCTCCTGGGCGATATGCGGGTGGCGGTTGAGGATGCTAAGCTGGCCCTGCGGCTGTTGGTCGAAGGGAGCAGCATCCGGGCGACGGAGCGCATTACCGGGATGCACCGGGACACGATCTGCCGCCTGATGGTGTTCTTTGGCGAAGCCTGCCAGCGGTTCCTAGACCGCCGGATGCAGGGACTCAAGCTGACGCATTTGCAGTTCGATGAGCAGTGGACGTTCGTAGGCAAGAAGCAATCTCGGCTGACCCTGGCCGAGCGTGAGCAGTGCGCCGACAAAGGCGATATGTACCTCTGGACCTGCATCGACCAGAAAACCAAGCTCATGCCCAGCTTCATCGTCGGTAAGCGGTCGGCTGACAACGCCCGCCGCTTTATGATGGACGTAGCGGGCCGCCTCACGTTCCCGAAGCCGCACGCCAGCGATGCCCACGCCTACCAAGCGGGCGGGTATCTGAAAGTGGTGCAAATCAGCACCGATGGTTTTGCGGCCTACCCGGAAGCGGTGGACCTGGCTTTCGGCCCCTACGTCCGCTACGGCACGATCATAAAGGAGTACCGCAACGCCAGCCTGATCTACACTCCCTCGGAAATGGTCGGCACGAAGCGGACCGGCATCCGGGGCATCAAGGGCCGGGAGCAGCGGACGATATGCACCAGCCACGTTGAGCGGCTGAACGGCACGCAGCGGCTTTTTCCTGAAGCGCCTGAACCGCCTCACGCTCTGCTTCTCGAAGAAGCTGGAAAACCTAGAGGCGGCTTTCGCCATGTTCGCCGCCTACTACAACTTCTGCTGGCAGACCCGCAAGCCGGGCAAGAGCGGCCAGAAGCGGGGCACGGCTGCGATGATGGCCGGGCTGACCGGGCACGTGTGGGGGTTTGATGAGCTTTTTGCTGCCGTGCTTGAATAGCCGGATAATATTTTTTGGGGACTAAGCGGACTTTTTACCGATTTTTCGGAAAAAACAAGCTCCGGTGGCTAAAATGTCGATCTGTACAAAACAACACATTGACCAAGCACTGGACTCGCCTAGAATTAGCCCCTAAAATTTCTTCGGCAGGCATGGGGCCGCATGGCAGGATCGCCAGTAAATTGCTCAGTTGCATTTGGCCCTCAGGAAAGGCACCGGTCGCATGCGCTCTGTATGCGACTTATTTTTTGCGCTGATAAGCAATTTGGAGGATGCAGTCATGGTTAGCGTGCTGGATGTAGGGGCATACATCCTAAAAAAGCGCGGGCCCATGTCTCACATGAAGCTCCAGAAACTTGCCTATTACTCGCAGGCATGGTCGCTCGTTTGGGATGACAAGAAGTTGTTTTCCAATCGAATCGAAGCATGGGCGAATGGTCCTGTTATTCCAGAGCTTTACTGGCAGTATCAGGGTTATTTCGAAATCGCATCGCCAAATAGCGGAGACCCGACCGCTCTCGATTCAGAGCAGGCCGCTACCGTAGATGCGGTTCTCGAATTCTATGGAGACAAATCAGCGCAATGGCTAAGCCAGCTGACCCACTCTGAGGCTCCGTGGAAAGATGCTCGCGATGGGCTTCCGCCAGGGGCGCGGAGCAATTCCGAAATAACCGTAAGCGCCATGGTCGAGTATTACGGGAGCCTTTAGTGAGCGGCAATAGTCGCCGTGAGAGAAAGGCCAAAAAACAGGCAGAGCAGGCCGCAAAACAGCGGGCGCGACTGGTCAAGCAGGCCAAGTCTGAATTTGCTCCAAGCCTTTCTCGGATTCCTCGCGCTGTGTTCAATCCTGATAACGCAGACGACAACTCTGTCCATTGGTCGTTTGTAGCATTTGACGCTTACGACTGGCGAAAGCCTCCGCACGCCGGCCATGCTACGTTCTGTGAAATTGCGAGTCGTCTCGCCGAATACTCGCGGCTGACCTGGAAGCAAATAATTGCTGACCCAAAGCGAGATCATCCGTGCGCGCTCGGAGACCTTGGGCAAGAGGCCCAGAATAGGCTCAAGGAGCTTCAACTGGAAACAGCTGGTGAGCTTTGGAGGTTTCGCTTTACAGGCACTCAGCGCATCTGGGGCATGCGGGAAGGCTCGCACTTCATTGTGCTTTGGTGGGATCCGGACCACCAAGTTTATCCTACTGCAAAGCCTCACACTTAATTAACCGGCAAATCTGCTTGTCGCCCCCCGCCCCAGCAACACACTCTTAGGACACCACCTGCTCGTCAGCCCAGGGTGGCGGGGGCGCACCGCGAGGAGCGGAAGCCCCCGGTGGTGGATGTTGGATAGTGGATGGTGGACGAGTGACGGGCGGCGCACCGCGCAGGCGAGAATTCAGACCAGAACGGCCGGGGGCTTCGCTTCGCGTGCGCCCCCGCCACCCATTCGCTTCGGCTCGGGCGGCGCGCAGCGGCCGGCGCTAGCGCATGTTCAGCGCATCGTTGAGCGTGCCGAGATAGAAGCTCGCCAGGCGGAAAATCAGCACGACAATCAGCGTGGCGACCAGCGCCCAGACGCCGAAGCCGGCGATCGTGCTGAGCGTGCCGATCGCGGCGCGGGCACGCTCGTCGTATTGCTCGGAGAGCCGGCCCATCGACTCGACCACCTGCCCGCTCAGCTCGCCGACTTCGAGCGTTTCCAGAAAATCTTCGGGAAAACAGCCGGTCCGGCGGAGCGATTCGTGGATTTCGGCTCCCGAGAGCACTCCGGCCACAACCTCGTCCGACAGACGGCTGTAGTAGTGGTTGCCCGTCGAACGGAGGGCGAGCGGCAGCACATGCCGCAGGTCCATCTCCACGTTCATCGTCAAGTGCAGCGTCCAGGCCATGCGGGCCAGCGAGATCGTTTCCAGACACTTGCCCACCACCGGAATCTGCAGCGCCGCATGCTGCACCGGCCAAGTCCAGGCCAGCCCGCGACTGATGCCGAGCAGCAGCACAAAGGCCGCGCCGAACAGCACGCCCAAAATCGTCAGATAGATCGCCAGCCCCGGGGTGCCGACGAGTCCAAAACCGAGCAGGTCGATCGGCTCGCCGCTGCTGCGCTGGGCGAGCAGGCCCATAATCCAAATCAGCAGCCCCACGACCGTTAGCGCCGCCGTGAGTTGAAGCAGCGGTCCGGTGATGCTGTGCAAAAAGGTGCGCCGCGTGCGGAGTCGATGCTCGTAATGGTCGGCCAAGTGGCGAAAGACCTGCGCGAGCGAGCCGGTCTTTTCTCCGACTTCGATCATCTCGCGGAACAAGCGGGGAAAAAAGCTGCCCGTCCGCTGGAGCGACTCGTGCAGCGCGTCGCCCCGCATCACCCCCTCGCGCACCGTCTCGTAGGCGTGCCGCTCGCGCCACGCCGCATTGCGGGCTTCGCGCTCCCAGGTGCGGCGCAGGTCGATGCCCGCCTCATGCGAGACCGCCAAACGACGGCTCAACTCAACCAGCTTTTTGAGGCCGATGCGGCGCGTGATGAAGTCCGGCATTGCTACGCCTTTTTTCCGCCCTCCGCCTTCCGCCTTTCTCTCGCTCAGACCAGATGCCGCGCCGCGCCCGGCGGGCTTCTTCCTGCGCACGGCGAAAGCGGGCTTTCTTTTCCTCGGAGAAGGGGTAGCCGAGCGTCGCACGCGCTAGCCCCGCGCGGAGCAGTTCTTCGTTCAGCATCCGCTCGCCCACCCAGACATAGGCCAGCGCGCGGCCGAAACGGTCTTGCCGCCCGCGGTCCCACTCCAATCGCACGTCGCCCCCTTCGACAAACGCACGGGTAAACGCCGACGCCTCCAGACCCCATGGTTCGACCGGCGTGTCGGGCTTCACCGACTCCGGTGTATCGACGCCAATCAGCCGCACGCGCGTCCCATCGGCCAGCAGCAGCGTGTCGCCATCCACGACGCGGCGCATTTTAACGGCCGCCCGTGGCGGCGCGGCGGCGTGTGGCGCGACTTGCGCTTCGTCAGGCTGAACTGGCAACGGCGCATTGTCCGGCGGCGGCCCACCAGGCTGCGTCGCAAGCTGCGCAACGGCCAGCGCAACGAGCACCAGTAAACCGATCAGCACCGGCGCAGTGCGGCGCGACGGGTGGCGGGGGCGCACCGCGCAGCGGAAGCCCCCGTCGAGCAACATGAATGGTTCCCCTTCCTGGCGCGGGGCGAGGATGTGCCGGTGGTTCGCGGAAGCCTTAAGCGCCGAGGTCAGGGGTTGCGCTTCGCCGCGCTTCCGCTCTCGCGGTGCGCCCCCGCCACCCCTGCCCCTGCTAGTTCTCGCTGAAGTCGAACTGCACCGGGGCAGCCGCTCCCAGCGGGTTGCGCAAGAACCGCTTGCGGCACTCCGAGCACAGATCGAATCGCATCTGCTGATAGACATCCTCGCCGATGCGTTCGTCGTCCGCGTCTTCCATGCGTTCCAAGATGTCTTGGATCTCCTGCAAGTGATCTTGATCGTCGTCCAGCCCATCATCGCTCGGATCGAGCGAGGCGTAGACTTCCATCTTGATCACATACCGCAGGTCGCGTTCTGGATCGAGCGTTCGCTTACACAGATCGCAACTGTAGTGAATCATCGGCGAGCATCTCCCCGCGTGAAAGTGCGGCCAAGAAATCCTAAAGCAGATCTCTTCTGCCAAGCTCCAGATCTCATCGTAATGAGAAGCGTCCAGCAGTGGCAAGGGAATCTTGATGAGTTTTTCGTAAAGCACTCTTTCACCGCGCGCAAGCGCCGCGCGCTGGGGGCGCAAAAGCCGTGAGGCCCCGAGCAGAAGCGCCTCCGATAGCACGGCACTTCCGCCTGCCGCTCTAATCGCTGCCACCGGCCAAATCTACCTCGTCGCGCTAGCCAAGCGCCGCAGGGCCGCTTACAATAGGTCGTTAGTCAGCGAAGCGGTTGTTTCGCCGGGGAAAAGGAGCCTGCTGCATCACGCACACGGGCAGTGCCCATCCCCGCGAGCGGAACTCTTTTGCCGAGGGGTCATCGTCCGGGAGGATGCCGATGGCAGGCGCTGCTGCGGGTGCGTTATCGTCGAGTGTCTTGGTGCTGAATCGCTCCTACCGCGCGATTCATGTGGTCAGCGTTCGCCGTGCGTTTAGCCTGCTTCTGAAAGAGCTGGCCGAGATCATCCACATCGAAGATGGCCAGTACGCCAACTACAACTTCGAGAGTTGGCGCGAATTGAGCGAACTGAAAGCCGAGTTCGAAAAGGGGCACGATCACGAAGATTGGGTGCGGAGCATCAACTTCACGATCCAGGTGCCGCGCGTCATCCGCTTGCTCGGTTACGATCGTATTCCCCGGCAAAAGCTGCGGCTCAACCGCCGTAACATCTTTGCCCGCGATGGGCATCGCTGCCAGTACTGCAACAAAAATCTGCCGTCGAGCGAACTGAGCTTCGACCACGTTATCCCCCGCAGCCGCGGCGGCGAGACGACCTGGGAAAACATCGTCTGCGCCTGCGTCGAGTGCAATGTCCGCAAGGGCAATCGCACGCCGAAAGAGGCCGGCCTCAAACTCGTCAAAAAGCCGGTCCGTCCCAAGCACAGCCCCCTCTTGGCAATCCACCTGGGCAACCCCAAGTACGAAAGCTGGCGGACATTTCTGTCGAATGCGTACTGGTCGGTGGACTTGAAGTAGCTGCGGCGTGGGGCTATAGGCTATGAGCTGTAGGCTGTAAGCTACGGGCTGCGAGCTGCAAAGGGATCAGCGCCTCGGATTATCGTTGGGACCTTTAGCGCATCACCCTCGCCGCGCAATACGTCCTTCCCGCGCAGGCGGGAATCCAGAGCGCAGCACATACCGGCAGAGGGCGCACCCACTCTCACATCGAACGCTAGATTCCCGCCTGCGTGGGAAGGACGCTTCGGCAAAGCCCGCTTGCAGTCCACAGCGTATAGCCTACAGCCTCTAGCCCGCAGCCTTCGCCCCATGTCCATTGCTCGCTACATCGACCATGCGGTACTGCATCCGACGCAGACGGAGGAGGATCTGCGCGCGGCATGCGCGATGTGCCGCGAACTGGGCACGGCGAGCGTTTGTGTCAAGCCGTACCTGGTGCCGCGCGCGGCGGAACTGCTGGCCGGGTCGCCGGTGCTGGTGAGCACCGTGATTGGCTTTCCGCACGGCAGCGCGGCAAGCGAGATCAAAGCCGCCGAGGCGCGCTGGGCCTGCGAGCAGGGAGCGCGCGAGCTGGATATGGTGGTCAATCTCGGCCAAGCCCTGGCCGGCAACTGGGGCTATGTCGAAAGCGACATTCGCGCGGTGGTCGAAGCTGCCCGCGCAAGGGGCGCGATCGTCAAAGTCATTTTTGAAACTGGGCTGATCGACAATGATGAGACGAAGCGCGAGCTGTGCCGCATCAGCGAGCGCTGCGGCGCGGCGTTTGTAAAAACCTCAACCGGGTTCGGCTACGTCAAAACGCCCGACGGAAAACTTCTCGCCACCGGCGCCACCGAACACGACGTTCGGCTGATGCGCGCGACCTGTAGCGCGGCGGTCGGCGTCAAAGCCTCCGGCGGCATCCGCTCGCTCGCGGACGCGCGGCGGCTAATCGCCCATGGCGCCACGCGACTCGGCACCAGCGCCACCGCTTCTCTCGTGGCCGAAGAACGCCAGTCAGGCGAAATCTCCCCGCCCGCCACCGATTATTAGCGCGTGCTCAGTCGGACGGCAGCATGTCTACTCACGCCTTTTTCGCCCGAGACCGCCAGGCCGATTAGCCGCTTCGACCCTACCGCGACGCGAATCTTGCTCTCTCTCCTTCCCGCCTGCGCGGGAAGGACGTTTTGCGCCGAGCGGCGGAAAGTGCTTGCACGCATCTGGGACATCCGTTACCTTCGGCGGCACGCGTTGCTCGACGGGGGCTTCCGCTGCGCGGTTGCGCCCCCGTCATCCGTGTGCGCCTCGCCACCCGGCGCGTGGAATGACATTGCCCGACAAGGAAGATTGCGGCCATGCTCGAACTCTACGACCAGATGCAGGAAGCGGCCGCCGCGATTCGGGCACAGTGGGACGGAAAGCCCCACGCCGGCATCATTCTCGGCACCGGACTCGGCCCGCTCGCCGAACGCATCGAGGTCGAAGCGGCTATCGACTACGAGCAGATCCCGCACTTCCCCCGCTCGACCGCCGTCGGGCACCGGGGGCGACTGGTGTGCGGTCAGCTTGAAGGGCTGCCCGTGCTGGCGATGGAAGGCCGGTTTCATCAGTACGAGGGCTACCCGCTCAAGCAAATCACGCTGCCCGTGCGGGTCATGAAAGCGCTCGGGGCGGAACTCCTGATCGTCACCCAAGCCGTGGGCGGAATGAACCCCCATTTTCGCACCGGCGACCTGATGATGCTCGACGATCACATCAACCTGATGGGCGATAATCCGCTCATCGGCATCAACGACGATCGACTCGGCCCGCGCTTTCCCGATATGTGCTGCCCGTATGATCCTGAGTTGATCGACGTGGCGCTCGAAGTGGCGCGGAAAGAAAACTTCGCCGCGCACAAGGGGGTCGTCGTCGCGGTGACGGGGCCGAATCTCGAAACGCGAGCCGAGTACCGCTTCCTCCGCATGATCGGGGCCGACGTGGTCGGCATGTCCACCGTGCCCGAGGTGATTGTCGCCGTGCATGCGGGCTTGCGCGTCTTTGGGCTGGCGGTGGTGACGGATATGTGTCTGCCCGACGCGCTCCAGCCGGTCAACGTCGAAGAAATCATCGCCACGGCCAACGCCGCCGAACCGAAACTGCGGCAGTTGGTGCTCGGCGTCCTGCGGCACGAAGCGGCCAAGCTGCGCTAGCGTCCCCGCGCGACCTGAAACTCCGCCCAATTGACGACTCCCACGCACAGGCTCGCCGTGAAAGCTGACCCGCGACCGAGCGCCGCTCCGCTGCGACAACTTCAGCAAGCGGCCGAAGCCATCCAGGCGCGGTGGTCGTGTCCGCCACGGGTCGGCGTTATTCTCGGCACGGGCTTGGGAAGACTCGTCGAACAAATCGACGCGGAGCAGTCGATCGACTACGACGCGATTCCGCACTTCCCCCGCTCGACCGCGCTGAGCCACAAGGGGCGGCTGTGCTGCGGTCGGCTCGCCGGCGTGCCGGTCGTGGCGATGGAAGGCCGTTTCCACGCCTACGAGGGCTACTCGCTCGCCCAAACGACATTCCCGGTGCGCGTGATGCAGCGGCTTGGCGTCGAGCTGCTAATTATCTCCAACGCCTGCGGCGGCATGAATCCGCATTACCGGACGGGCGACTTGATGGTGATCGAGGACCACATCAATCTGATGCTCGGCCGCAATCCGCTCATGCACATCCCGCACGAGCAGCTTGGCCCGCGCTGGCCCGATATGAGCTGCCCCTACGATCCGCAACTGATCGACCGGGCACTGGCGATCGCGCGGCGCGAGAACTTCGTCGCCCATCGTGGCGTGTACGTCGCGCTGAGCGGGCCGAATTACGAAACGCGGGCCGAGTACCGCTTCCTGCGCCGCTTGGGCGGCGACGTGGTGGGCATGTCGACCGTGCCGGAGGCGATTGTCGCGGCGCAGATCAAGCTGCGCGTTCTGGCGCTATCAACCGTTACCAACGTCTGCTTGCCCGACGATCTGCACCCGACCGCCGGTGAAAAAGTCGTCGCCGCCGCCGAGCAAGCCGAAGCGCGGGTGCGAAAAATCGTCACCGGCATCGTCGCCGAGGAAGCGGCGCGGGCTGACCGCCCGTGAATGCCGCGCTGCTCATCGCCCGCAAGCGCGACGGCCACGCGCTGGCGGCCGAGGAGATCGGCTGGCTCATCGACCGCTACGCGCGCGGCCATTTGCCCGACTACCAGATGGCCGCGCTGGCGATGGCAATTTATTTCCAGGGCATGAACGGTGACGAAACCGTGGCGCTCGCGCGGGCAATGCTCAACTCGGGCAGGGTGCTCCGTTGGCCCCAGGACACACCGCCGAAGATCGACAAACATTCGACCGGCGGCGTGGGCGACAAGGTTTCGCTCGTGCTCGCGCCGCTCTTGGCTTGCTGCGGAGCTTGGGTGCCGATGCTCTCGGGCCGTGGTCTGGGAGCGACGGGCGGGACGCTCGATAAGCTGGAATCCATCCCCGGCTTTCGCACCGATCTGAGCCTCGAGGAAATCCGCCGTCTGACCGAACGCATCGGCTGCGTGATTACCGGCTCGACGGCGGAACTCGTGCCGGCCGACCGCAAGCTCTACGCGCTGCGCGATGTGACGGCCACGGTGCCGTCGATCCCGCTGATCGCCTCGAGCATCATGAGCAAGAAGCTCGCCGAGGGACTCGACGCGCTGGTGCTCGATGTGAAGTTTGGCTCCGGCGCGTTTATCAAAGAGTATGAGCGAGCCGTCGAGCTTGCCCGCACGATGACCGAGATCGCCGCGCCGATGGGCGTAAGAACCACGGCCCTCTTGACCGATATGAATCAGCCGCTGGGGCGCATGGCCGGCAACGCGGTCGAAGTGAACGAAGCGCTCGACGTGCTCGCCGGCGGCGGCCCGGCCGATCTCGTCGAAGTAACCCTGGCACTCGGTGCCGAAGCGCTGGCGCTTGCCGGCATTGAACCAGACCGGGCGCTCGGCGCGCAGCAGTTGCAGTCGCTGCTCGACTCCGGCGCGGCGCGGGAACGGTTTTCCGCGATGGTCGCCGCGCAGGGAGGCGAGCTCGATGCGCCGCGGCCGATTGCCCCGGCCAAGGAAGTCTTCGCACGGGAGTCGGGCTATGTGGCGGCGATCGACACCGAAGCGCTCGGCATCGCCGTGGTGGAATTGGGCGGCGGACGCAAAAAGATGAGCGATCGGATCGATCCGAGCGTAGGAGTAGAAATGCTCGTCCGGCTCGGTGAAGCGGTCGAAGCGGGGCAGCCGCTGGTGCGAATCTTTGCCCCGCCCTCCGCAGCCGAACGAGTCGCGCCGCAGTTGCAACAGGCGATTCCCATTCGTGAGACCGCGCCGGTGCTCGGACCGCCCGTGGCCGCGCGGATCGACGGCTCAGGCGCGAACCCTGTTTGAAAGGACCACGATGAACAACGCCGAGCGCCAAGAACTCATCAACGCCGCCTGCGCCGTGCGGCGGAATGCGTACGCGCCGTACTCGAACTTTGCGGTCGGCGCGGCGCTGCGCACCGCAGGCGGCACGACGTTCGTCGGCTGCAACGTCGAAAACGCCTCCTACGGCATGACGCTCTGCGCCGAGCGTGCCGCCGTCGCAGCAGCGATTGCCGCCGCCGAGCGGCACTTCATGGCCCTCGCCCTCGCCACGCCCGGCGGGCACCCGCCCTGCGGCGCCTGCCGGCAAGTGCTCGCCGAATTCGACCCTGACCTGCCGATCGTGCTCATCAATGCCGACCAGCCAAAGGAGCAGGTCGAGGTGCGGCTGGGGGAGTTATTGCCGAGAAGATTTGGGTTAGAAGGCGGAGGGCGGAGGGCGGAAGGCGGAAGTTGAAAGTTACGGGCTGTGAGCTGCAGGCTGTAAGCTACGGGCTACGCAGGTTGCATACCTCGCGGCCTGTAGCTTGTGGCCTGTAGCTCACAGCCTCTAGCCTACAGCTTCCAGCCTCCAGCCCCTCTACGGCCGCAGCGTATTGAAGATCCGGTCGCCGGCATCGCCGAGGCCGGGGACGATGAACTTTTGGTCGTTTAGGAGCGGGTCGATGGCGCAGACGAAGATTTGCGTTTGGGGGTAGTGCGCTTCGACGCGGCGGATGCCATCTTCGGCGGCGATGATCGAAAGGAGCTTGGCGTGGCCGACGCCCCACCTTTCGAGCGCCGCAAGGGCTGCGACCGCCGAGCCGCCGGTAGCGAGCATGGGGTCGAGCACCAGCCCGATATCGACCGGCCCGCTCGGCGAGAGCTTGCTGTAGTACTCGATCGGCTGCGCGGTGGCTTCGTCGCGGTAGAGGCCCAGATGCCAGACCTCGGCGGTAGGGATGAGATCGAGCACCGGCTCGACCATGCCCAGCCCGGCGCGCAGGATCGGAATCAGCCCCACGCGCTGCTGAAGCAGGGCGGCCGGGGCGGTGGCGAGTGGCGTTTGGACCTCGGCCGGCTGGAGCAGCAGGTCTTGCGTCGCCTCGTAAGCCAGCAGCGTCGCCAGCCGCCGGACGAGCAGGCGAAACTCCGCCGGCGGCGTCTGGCGGTCGCGCAAGTGGGTCAGATGGTGCTGAATCAGCGGGTGATCGACGCGAACATGCACGGGGCGGGTGTCTCCTCGCCTGGAGTGGAAGCAGCAGGGGCGGCCGTTTCGTCCTCCCGCAGCCCCCTCCGCAGGGCGCATCGTGAGTCTATCCGAAGCGGGAGGGGCGGAAAAGCCGCCCGAACTGTCAAAAACGGGCGTTGCTATTCGGACGAAATTCCGTAGGATTAAAAGCCGGTTCCTCACTGCGCCCTACGACCCTTCGCCTCGGTTTGGAAGCCCCGGCGACGTCAGGTCGCGGCACCGACAGCAGCAGCCGCGGCACGACTGCTTGCTGGACCCTTTGCGAGCCTCCCCAGCCAAAGCAGCTAGCCGGTTTCGACTGGCGGATGCGGAACGAGCGGGTTCTCCCGCAGCGGAGGCGACGACCACGACGATAGCACTGCAAGCTGTCTGGGCGAATTTGTGAAGAATTTCACACACACGCTCGCCGAGGCAGCCCCAGCTCGACGCGATACCAACCCTGCTCGTGAAATAATTCACAACTTCCCGCCTTCCCTGCCCCCGGCCCTGCGATGATCAAAATCTCCAAAGGTCTCGATCTGCCCATTTCGGGTGCTCCCGAGCAGCGGATTGAGCCGGCCCGCGCCGTCCGCACCGTCGCCATTTTGGCCGATGACTACATCGGTATGAAGCCGACGATGGCCGTCCAGGAGGGCGACCGCGTCAAGCTTGGCCAGTTGCTGTTCGACGACAAAAAGACCCCCGGCGTCCGCTACACCAGCCCCGCCTCGGGCGTTGTGCAGGCGGTCAAGCGCGGAGCCAAGCGCCGTTTTCAGTCGGTGGTGATCGAGGTCGAGGGGGATGAGCGGGAGCAGTTCACCTCCTACCAGGGCTTCAACCTCACGCAGCTGGAGCGCGAGCAGATCCGCGACAATCTAGTGGCGTCGGGCCTGTGGACCGCTTTCCGCAAGCGGCCGTATAGCAAAGTGCCTGCCCCCGGCTCGGTGCCTAGCTCGATTTTCGTAACGGCGATCGACACCAACCCGCTCGCCCCGCAGCCGGAACTGGTGCTCGCCGGGCGTGAAGCCGAGTTCGTCCACGGACTGCAAGCGCTGAGCGTCCTCAGCGGCGGCAAGCTCTTTCTCTGCAAGGCGGCCGGC
>CAYZVT010000044.1:0-18367 GCA_964481585.1 uncultured Pirellulales bacterium | reverse complement strand
AACCGCAGTCGACGGTTTGTCTAAGGGAAAAATTCACAACCTCTCAGCGATCAGCCGTCAGGGGACAGCAAAACACGTCCTTCCCGCGCAGGCGGGAATCTAGAGAGTAGGCTTTGCCTCACGGTAGATGAAAGCGGCTAGGGGCACCTGGCGGCCGCGGGCGAAAAAAGGTGCAGCGCCCGCGAGAAGGGAAAGGCTGGCGCGCTCTAGCTCTTGTCCCCAATCCACCATCCAAAATCCCCTGTCCTTCCCGCCGCTATCCGCTCTAGGCGAACTCGACCAGCCCTTCGGCGAGCCGGATCACGCGGTCGGCTTGCTCGGCAATGGCGTTGTCGTGCGTGACCATCACGATCGTCAGGTTTTGCTGCCGATTGAGCTGCTTGAGCAGCCGCATGATCTCGGTGCCGGTGGCGTGGTCGAGATTGCCGGTCGGCTCGTCGGCGAGCAAAATCTCGGGCTGGGCGATGAGCGCCCGCGCGATGGCGGCCCGCTGCATCTCGCCTCCCGACAGCTCGCGCGACTTGTGCTTCAGCCGATGCGACAGTCCGACGGCGGCGAGCATCTCGGTCGCTTCCTGCACGTGCTGGCTCCGGCGGCGGAGGTAGGTCCACAGGCCTTCGGCGATCATCTTCGGCGCGAGCACGTTTTCGAGCGTCGTCAGTTCCGGCAGCAGGTGATAGAACTGAAAAATCATGCCGAAGTATTTGTTCCGCAGCACGTCGCGGCCGGCTGGGTCGAGATCATCGATCCGATTGCCCTGGAAAAAGATTTCGCCCGCGTCGGGGCGGTCGAGCGAGGCGAGCAGATGCAACAGCGTGCTCTTGCCCGATCCGCTTTGGCCGATGATCGAGAGAAACTCGCCCTGCCGCACCTCCAGATCAATGCCGCGCAAAACCGGGATGATGATCGGTCCCTTGCGATAATTTTTTTGGAGGCCGACCGCCGCCAAATGCACCGGCGCGGCGTGGGGCGCTTCGCGCGCGGCGGCGAACTGCGAGAGCCGCACACTTCCCGCCGAGGCGGTCGCCGAGGAGGAATACGAGAGCACCGATTGCGGCTTACTCATGACGCAAAGCCTCCACGGGATGCAGCCGCGCGGCGCGGCGGGCAGGCAAAATGCTGGCGAAGATTGCAATCAGCAGCGCGCCGATCAGGATGCACACGACCGTCATCGGGTCGATGATCGTCGGAATCTGCTGGAAGTAGTACACGGTCGGATCAAAGAGCGGCTGGCCGGTAATCATGCTCAGGAAGTTGGCGATCTCGTTGATGTAGATCACAAACAGCAGCCCCAGCACCAGCCCCGCTCCCGCGCCGACGATGCCGAGTGACAGACCATAGGCCAAAAAGATGCCCATGATCCCCCGGCTCGACGCGCCGAGCGATTTGAGGATGCCGATGTCGCGCGTCTTCTCGACGACGATCATGAAGAAGATCGCCAGGATGCCAAAGCCCGCCACGGCGATGATGAGAAACAGCAGCACGTTGAGAATCGCCGTCTCCATCTGCACGGCCGCCATCAGTGGGCCTTGTTTGTCGCGCCAAGTGAAAATGCCGTAGAGTTCCGGCGGAAAGTGTCCCCGCAGCTTGTCGCGGAAACGGTTCAGATCGACGCCCTCTTTGAGCTTGATCTGAATCGAGGTGACGTTGCCGATGCCGGTGCTGGGGTTAATCATCCCCCGTAGCGCTTGCACCTTTTTGAGTGGCAAGAAGACGAACTGCGAGTCGTACTCGCTCATCTTGCTTTCGTAAAAATCGCTGATCGTGAAGACGTCGCTGATCGCCTTGGGCGGCGTGCCGGCGGTTGGAAACGTCAGCCGCACGTCGTCCCCCGGCAGCACGAGGAAGCGGTCTTTGCCGTCCTGGCCGCGATAGCTCGCCAGCGCGATGCCGAGCACGACGCCCGTATGCTGATCTTTGCTCGGGTCAAAGACGTTTTCCGCCGGCTGCGAAGCGGCGAACGGATCGCGCTTGGAAAAAGGATCGACCGTGCCCGACGCCGGGGCCGGCTCGGTCGCGGCAAAACTCGCCTCGGCCGGCGGCGGCGCTTGCGCGCCGATGGCTTGGTCGTACAGGACGCGCTGCCGGCGATACTCCCAGCCGGCTTGCTTCATCTGGGGGCGGATGACTTCGTCGGAGCCGCTTTGCGAATCGGTCGTGTCGTAGCCCCCTTCGTAAAGCTGGAAGGAAAGCTGCTCGCGGTTTTGGGGATGCTGCAAGTAGCGGCCCCAATCGGCGACTTGGCTATGCGTGGCTTCGTCGACACCGATGATCTGCACCTGACGGGTGATCCATTGGTCGCGCACCCGGAAGCTGAGCATCCCCGGCACGAGCACCGTCGGCGTCATGCCCGCGATGTCATCCCCGGCGAGGCGGCGGATTTCTTCCATGTGCCACGTCGGATCATGGAAGCCTTCCAGGCTGTGGCTTTCAAACACCACGTCGGACAGAATGTTGTGAATCCGGTTCTGCATCTCGTGCGAGAAGCCGGCCATCACGCTGTTGACGACGATCATCGTGGCCACGCCGAGCGTGACGCTGATGATCGACGCCAGCGCGATATACCGCGTCCGCAGATACCGCCAACAGAGCAGAAGTTTGTACATCGCCAATCCTTTGGCTTCAGGGTCGCGTCCGTGCGAGCCGCTAAGCGTGCGGGGTGCCACTGCTGGCTTGCCCAGCAGTGCTTTTGGTGAGTGTGGCCTTGCGGATTAAGTTTGCCCCGGAACGAGGTGACGAAAGAGCTCCGACCCACAGGCCGATGCTTCCTCGGCTTCGCATCGCCGGTACAACACCCGGCGGCAAATCCCGAGCGGTGGAGGACACTGCTGGACAAGCCAGCAGTGGCACCCGGCGCGTCCGCAGATACCGCCAGCAGAGCAGAAGTTTGTACATCGCCAATCCTTTGGCTTCAGGGTCGCGTCCGTGCGAGCCGCATGGTGGACGAGGCGGCTAAGGGGCTTCGAGCCGGAGCAGCGGAAAGAGAATCACTTCGCGGATCGTGGGGCTGTTGGTCAGCAGCATCACCAGCCGATCGATGCCGATGCCCAGCCCGCCGGCCGGCGGCATCCCGTGCCGCAGCGCGCGGATGAAATCGACATCCATCTTCGCCATCGACTCGTCCTCGGCCAGCCCCGCAAGCTGCGTGCGGAATAGCTCCTCTTGCAAGTCGGGGTCGTTCAGTTCCGTGTAGGCATTCGCCAATTCCATGCCGTGAACAAACAGCTCGAACCGCTCGGCCACGTCCGGGTTGTCGCGCTTCCGCTTGGTGAGCGGACAGACGCTGGCCGGGTAGTCGGTCACAAAGATCGGCCCCTCCAGGGCGTCTTCGACCTTCTCCTCAAAAATTTCGCTCTTGATTACGTCCGGGTGCCGCCCGCGCGTTTCCAAACCGAGTCTCTCGGCCAGCGCCGCCACGGCCTGGGCGTCGCGGGGCTCGACGCCGGTGTGCTCGTGAAACAGTTCGTCGTAGGTCTTCCGCTGAAACGGCGGCGTAAAGTCGATCGTCCGCTCGCCGTAAGAAAGCTGATAGCCCTGCCCGGTGGCGGCGATCGCGTTGCAGATGCACGCTTCGGTCAGGTCCATCATCGTGCGGTAGTCGCCGTAAGCCTCGTACACTTCGAGCATCGTGAACTCGGGATTATGGCGGGGGCTGATCCCTTCGTTGCGGTAGACGCGGCCGAGTTCGTAGACCTTTTCGATGCCGCCGACGAGCAGCCGCTTCAGATGGAGCTCCAGCGCGATCCGCATATAAAGCGGCATGTCGAGCGCGTTGTGGTGCGTCGTGAACGGCCGCGCCGCCGCGCCGCCGGCGATCGAGTGCAGCGTCGGGCCTTCGACCTCGACAAAGCCGCGCTCGGCGAGCGTGTTGCGAATTGACTGGATGATCTTGGTGCGGTTCAAAAACCTCGGCAGCACCCCTTCGCCGTAGGTCAGGTCGAGGTAACGCATCCGCTGCCGCAACTCGGGATCGGTCAGCCCGGCGTGCTTGTCCGGCGGCGGGAGAATGCTCTTGGTGAGAAAGTGCAGCTTTTCGGCAAAGATCGACAGTTCGCCGGTCTTGGTCACCCGCAGCTCGCCATCGACGCCGACGATGTCGCCCAGATCAAAATTTTCGGCCGCCGCCCAATTGTCTTCGCCGACTTGCTGGCGGCCGATGAATAGTTGAATCTGCCCGGTCCAGTCGCGGATATCGACAAACAGCAGCTTGCCTTTGTCGCGGAGCAGCACGATGCGGCCGGCGGCGCGGACGGTTGGCCCCCGCAGTTCGCCCGGCCCTTGGTCGGCGAGCCACTGGCGGAAGTTCAGATCGGCCGTTAGCTCCGGCAGCGGGACCGCCTCGCCCGACTCTTTCACATAATGAATCTCGCTCGCGCGGGCACGCACCTCGCCGAGCGGCTGATGCCCTTCAAAACGGCCCCCCCAGGGGTCGATGCCCAGTTCCTGCAGCGCCGCGAGCTTTTTCCGCCGCGCCGCTTCGTGCAGCGGAGCCTCGTCGTGGGGGGCGTTCGTATCGGTTTGCTCGGCAGTCATCGGGGCCTGTCGTCTCGTTTTTCCCGCACCGCCCGACGGGCCGCGCAAAAGAAGGGAGCAATCTATAACCTGGGCAGACGCAACATTTTATTGGAACCGCCGAGAGGGTCAATGTCAGCTAGGCAAGCCGGGAAAGCTAGGGGCAGCGGTCGGCTTTCAGCGGTCAGCTATCAGCGTTTAGAGCGCACGGCCCTTAACTGTCGCGGCCAAGGGAGCGCCCTTTTCGCCCGCGGCGTCCACGCCGGCTTGCCGTGCGGGCGCTACCGATAACCATGACGCGCGCTAGTTGCACGTCGGACGCTGGACTGCCGCCTGCGCGCGCCTGGCTCCACCATCCACCATCGACCACCGGGGGCTTCCGCTAGCGCGGTGCGCCCCCGCCACCCGTCGGTGCGCCCCCTTCCGACTCGGCGGCCAGCCGCTGCTGGTAGCGCTCGACGCGCTGCTTCACGCCGGGAATGATCCGCGCGGCGTTTTCGTGGTAGATCTTTTGGAGCACCTCGTCCGGCAGACCGAGGCCATAGATGCGCCAAAAGCCTTGCGGCGGAAAGTCGTTTTCGGCGTAGGGGAAATACTCGTCAAAGGTTTCAAGAAACCGCCAGTGGTATTGCAGCCGCTCGGGCACGCGCGGGCCGTCGGTGGCGAACAGAATGCGGTCGGCGTACTTGAGCATCCACTTCCGCGCCGTGTACGGCTGGCGGCCCAGTTCGGCGATGCGGGCGGCAATGTCGACGTATAGGTTCGGATACTCGTCGAGCCAGCGCCCCACCGTTGCCAAGTCCTCCGGGTTGTTGGCGACATGCGCGCCAATAAAAATCGTCTTCGGATGCCGGGCGATCACGCGGTTTCGCGCCGCGAGCAGTTCTTCGCGCGAAGGAAATTGCGGCCCGTAAAAACTCCATTCGGGGTGGCGGTGGAGTTCTTCCCATCGCTCGTTCTTTTCGTCGATCGGCAGAAAAAACGCCGCCGGATCGGCCGTATGAATCAGCACCGGCAGCCCCAGTTCGCCGCAGGCTTTCCAGATCGGGTTCCAGCGCGGGTCGTCGATTTTCAGCAGCGTACCGTCCTCGTACTTATAGCCCAGCCCAAACTGCTTGAAGATTTTTAGCCCGCTTGCCCCCTGCTTTTTGGCCTGCGTGAGTGCGACGACCATCCGATGCACAAAATCCGGCTCGCTCGCCTGCTCCCAGGGAATGTTGGCAAAAATCACGAAGCGGTCGCGGTACTCGGTCCACAGATACTTTTTGTGGTCTTCCAAGTCGTCGCCGAGCCGGCCGTCGAGGCTGACGCAGACGGCGATGTTCTGCGCGTTCATGAGCTTTACCAAGGAGTCGAGCAACTCCGGCGAATGGTGCAGCCGGTAGCGGGGATGCGTGTGGGCGTCGACCACCGGGAACTTGGCGCGCGTGAGCAGATGTTCCTCGACCTGGAGCATCGGCACGGGGCGGAACTGGTCGAGCGCCAGCGGCCTGCCCTCGCGCCCGTCGAGCGGCGAACTGTCCTCCTCCGCCGCCGGCGGTTCGGCCCGGCCGGGCGAGGGCAGCGCCGCGGCGAGAAGTGCCGCCAGCAGGGCGATCGGCAGTCGCGTGTGAAAATTCCGCATGGCTCGACTCTCCTGGCCAGATACAATAAGACTTAGCTCAACGCCCCACGCCTCTTCCTATCCACTATAGCCGCTGCGAACCGCTTCTGCTGTCGCTGGACTCGCGCCGGCCAATCGGGATGATCGACTACACCCAGACGCAAGGGCACGACGAGTACCGGCAGTCTCAGCAGCTGAGTCTCCAGCGGTCGCGTCCGCCGCTCGAAGTGGCCGGCTACGAGGCCCAGCACTTTTTGGGGGCTGGCGCGTATGGCGAGGTCTGGGTCGCGCTCGACCGCAACACCGGCCGCCGCGTGGCGATCAAATTCTACACCCATCGCGGCGGGCTGGACTGGTCGCTCCTCTCGCGCGAGGTGGAAAAGCTCGTCTTTCTCTCCGCCGACCGCTACGTGGTGCAACTGCTCGACGTCGGCTGGGGTGCCGAGCCGCCCTACTATGTGATGGAGTACATCGAGCAAGGCTCGCTCGAAGAGTTGCTCCGCCGCGAAGGGACGCTCCCGGTGGGCGACGCGGTGGCGCTGTTTCGCGAAGTCACGATCGGATTGGTCCACGCCCACGGCCGGGGCGTGCTGCACTGCGACCTCAAGCCGGCCAACGTGCTGCTCGACCAGGACCATCATCCCCGGCTGGCCGATTTCGGCCAGTCCCGGCTCTCGCACGAACAAGACCCGGCGCTGGGCACGCTCTTTTACATGGCTCCCGAGCAAGCCGATCTCAAAGCCGTGCCCGACGCGCGGTGGGACGTCTACGCGCTCGGGGCACTGCTCTACACAATGCTCACCGGCGCGCCGCCGCATCGCAGCCGCGAGTCGGTCGAGCAGATGGAAAGCGCCACCTCGCTCGATGAACGGCTCGCGCGGTATCAAAAGTGGATCAACTCCGCGCCGCCGCTCGCCGTTCACCAGATTCCCGGCGTCGATCGCGCCTTGGCCGAGATCCTGGAGCGCTGCCTGGCGCCCGATCCGCGCCGCCGTTACGCCAACCCGCAGGCAGTGCTCGAAGCGCTCACGGCCCGCGAAACGCGCCGCGCGCGGCGGCCGCTGATCGTGCTCGGCTTGCTCGGCCCGGCGCTATTGATGCTCATCATGGGACTGGCGGCCTGGCGGGGGATGGACCTGACCGTGCAGCACTCGGCCGAAGTGCTGACCGACCGCGCGCTCGAAAGCAACTCCTTCGCGGCCCAGGCGGCGGCCAAAGCGGTCGGCAGCGAACTGGAACGGCTTTATCTGGCGGTCGAGTATCTCGCGGCCGATGACCAGTTTCAGCAGCTCTTGCGCGAGACGCTCGCCGACGAGGACTTGGCCGCGCTGCGCGCCAAGCTGAGCGATCCGGCGCTAGAGGAACAGACGCTTGCGCCGCTCCGCGAGGCGTACCGCCGGCATCCGGGGCGACGCGCGCTGCAAGAGCGGCTCGATGCCTTTGGCGGCGATCGCGGCGCGAAGGTGCCGCAGTGGATGCCGCAGGTCGCCAGTTGGTTTGTCAACGATCCGCACGGGCTGCAAATCGTGCGCTGGCCGCTCGGCGAGACGATCGGCCGCAACTACGCCTGGCGGTCTTATTTCAGCGGACGCGAGGCCGATCAGCCGAGCGATTGGCGGCCCGTCAAAGGCGAGCATCTGCGCCACACCCGGCTCTCGCGGGTCTTTCGCAGCCAAGCCTCCGGCCGCTGGATCGCCGGGCTTTCCACGCCCGTCTACGATGGCGGATCGGGCGGACGCTTCCTGGGCGTGCTCACGCTCACGGTCGAAGTCGGGCACATGGTCGAACTCTTGGCCGGCGACGACCAACTCGCCGTGCTCGTCGATTGGCGCGAGGGGCCGAACCAGGGCTTGATCCTGCAACATCCGCTCTTTGACAAGCTGCTCGAACAAGGAAGCAAACTGCCCGACCGCTTTACCAGCTACCGCATCGCGCCCGACGCGCTGCCTCTTGGCGAGCGCGCGCGGAAGATCGACTATGTTGATCCCACCTCGACCGATCCGCTGGGAAGTGCGTACCGGCGGCGCTGGCTGGCCGAAATGGCGCCGGTCGTCGTGCGGGGCGAGCCAAGCGGGCTGTGGATTCTGGTGCAAGAAAGCCATCGCCATGCGATCGGCGGCACGCTCGCCCAGCTCGAACGCACGCTGCTCTGGATCGGGCTGGCCGCCGTGGCAGTGGTCGCCGTCGTGTTGACCGTGCTGTGGGCACTCGTCGCCCGCGTGCTGAACCGGGGGGAGCGAACGCGGACGCTCGGCGGCGATAGCTCGCTCGCCACCCCCTCGGCCCGCAGCAGCGCCGAAGCCGCGACCGTCGCCGCCCCGCCGGATTGATTCGCCTCCGTCCTTCCCGCGCACCACGTCCTTCCCGCGCAGGCGGGAATCCAGAGAGCAGACTTCGTTTCCCCGGTAGCGCCAGAACGGCTAACCGGCCTGGAGGCCGCGGGCGAAAAGAGGTGCCGCCCGCGCGAGAAGGGAAACACCGGCGCGCTCCAGTCCCCAATCCACCATCCAAAATCCCCTTATGGCCGATCTCATCGCACAAGGCCCCCAGCCGCAACACCGCTGGCGGCGCGTTTTGCCCGAGGGGCAGACGGTCCTGCTCGGTCGCGGCGCCGGCGGTTTCGTCGTCGATTGGGACGACCGTATCTCGCGGCGGCACGCCGAATTGTTTTGGGACGGAGCGCAACTCCGCATTGAAAAGCTCGCCACCGCACGCAATCCGGTCTTCGTGCGCGGCGAGCAGGCGGATCACGTCGAGCTAACCCCCGGCGAGCATTTTGTCATCGGCCAAACGACTTTCACGCTCGTCGAGCAGCGGATCGACGTGTCGGGCGGCGGGCCGCTGCCGATGCAGCAGCAGACCTTTAGTGCCCGCTACTTGCAGCAGTTTCCTTTCCGCAACGCGCGGGCACGCATCGAGGTGCTCGGGCGACTGCCGGAGGTGATCGCCGGCGCGACGAGCGAAGTCGAGCTATTTGTCCGGCTGATTAACCTGCTGATGACCGGCATCCCGACCGCCGACGCCGTGGCGCTCGTCCGCGTTGCCGAGAACGAGCGTGAGCCGGCACCGATTGAGGTGCTGCATTGGGATCGGCGCGTGCTCAGCGGCGATAGTTTCGAGCCAAGCGAACGGCTCATTCGTGAAGCCGTCACGCGCCGCGAAAGCGTGCTCCATATTTGGAGCGAACGCGGCGACGCGCGGTTCACGGCGCGGCAGGATACCGACTGGGCGTTCTGCACGCCGGTGCTCGGCGATGCCTGTCGCGGCTGGGCGATTTATGTGGCCGGCCGGCTCGGCGAGCCGAGCGACGCCGCGACGCCCACCGGGCCAGAGGATTTGCGCGACGACCTTAAGTTCACCGAAGTCGCCGCCGCCACGCTCCGCTCGCTGCATGAATTGCGGCTGCTCCAGCGGCAGCACGCCGGGCTAAGCCATTTCTTCTCGCCGATCGTGCTCGACGCGCTCGCCGGCCAAGACCCCGACGTGGCGCTTCAGCCACGCGAGACGGAAGTCACCGTGCTGTTTTGCGATCTGCGCGGCTTCTCGCGCCAGTCGGAACAGTCGGCCCACGACCTGCTCGGCCTGCTCGGGCGGGTGAGCAAGGCGCTGGGCGTGACGACGCATCAAATTCTCGAACAAGGGGGCGTCGTCGGCGATTTTCAAGGCGACGCCGTGATGGGCTTTTGGGGCTGGCCGCTCGTCCAGCCCGACGCGATCGCGCGGGCGTGTCGCGCGGCGCTGGCGATTCGCGCCGAGCTGGAACGGGCCGCGCGGCGCGAAGGCGATCCGCTCGCCGGCTTCCGACTCGGCATCGGCATCGCCACCGGCAACGCGGTGGCCGGCAAAATCGGCACCGTCGATCAAGTGAAAGTGACCGTCTTCGGCCCGGTCGTCAACCTCGCCGCGCGGCTGGAAAGCATGACCAAAACGCTCCGCGCGCCGATCCTCGTCGACGAGCGGACGGCCGAGTACGTTTGCGAGCACGTCCCCGCATCGCGCGGCCGCTGCCGCCGGCTGGCGGTTGTCAAACCGTTTGGCCTAGAACGGCCGGTCGCCATCAGCGAGCTATTGCCGCCGGCCAGCGAGCACATCCTGAGCGATGAGAACATCGCCGACTACGAAGCCGCGCTCGCCGCGTTTCAAGCCGGCGAGTGGGACGAGGCGTTTCAGCGTCTCCACCGCGTGCCGGCCGAAGATCGCGCGAAAGATTTTCTCACCGTGCTCATCGCCCAGCACAACCGCACCGCGCCGGACGACTGGAACGGGGTGATTGAGCTAACGAGCAAGTAGCGGTTTGCGAAGGCGGAGGGCGGAGGGCGGAGGAAAGGTGAAAGGGTGGCGGGGGCCCACCGCGACAGCGGAAGCCCCCGAGGGTAAACGGATGGCCACTGGACTGCCCCCTGCGCCGGAAGCACGTGTTTTGCTGACCGCTGACCGCTGACCGCTGATGGCTGACCGCTCGCGCGCTACTGTCACACGCAATCTGCTCAGGCCATCACGGCGCGCGCTGCTTCCGCTCCAGCATCCGTTGAAGGTGAACTTCGACGCAGCCTGCTAGGCGGCTGGGGTTGTAGCCTCCTTCGAGCACGCTCACGAGTCGTCCGCCGGCGTGCGCGGCGGCCACGTCGAGCACGGCCTCGGTAAGCGGCGCGAAGTCCTCGGTTTCCAGCCCAAGCGAGCCGATCGGGTCTTCGCGGTGGCTATCAAAGCCGGCGCTGAGCAGCACCAGTTGCGGTTTTACTTTGTCCGCGAAGGATTGAAGCTGGTGCGTGAATAGCTCGACGTAGCGCTGGCGGGTGATGCCGAACTCGACGGGCAGATTGAGCGTCGTCCCCAGCCCGGCGCCTCGCCCCGTTTCATCGTCCGCGCCGGTGCCGGGGTAAAACGGCCAGCGATGGATCGACAGAAAGCCGACCTGCGGATCGTCATAAAAAAGAGCCTGGGTGCCGTTGCCGTGATGCACGTCCCAATCAACGATCAGCAGCCGCTCCAGCCCCAGTTCGTCAAGCGCCACGCGCGCGGCGACGGCGACGTGGTTGAACAGGCAAAAGCCCATCGGCTCGTATTTGAGCGCATGATGCCCCGGCGGGCGGACCAGGCAGAGCGCCTGCGTCTCTTCGCCTCCGACGACGCGCTCGACCGCATCGCACAGCGCGCCGCTGGCGAGCCGCGCCACGTCGTAGGAGTCGCGGCTCACTACCGTATCGACCTCGATCCGCCCGCCCCCCTGCTCGGCCAGTTCGCGGACTTGATCCACATAGTCGCCGTCATGGACGCGGCCGAGCCGCTCGGGCGAGACGGGCTGCCAGGGGGGCCGCGAGCATTTTTGGTCCAGCCCGGTCCGCTCCAGATGCCGGACGACCTGCAACAGCCGCTCCGCCCGCTCGGGGTGCCGGCCGGTCTGGTGATCGAGAAATCGGGGGCTGGAGTAGAGCAGCGTCATGGGGGGCACGTGAGAAAGCCGGCGGCGAACTGCAAGCGCGGCGGTCGCAACACCTTCGGGCGATTTGGCCTGCCGCCCGGCCGGCTCGGCGGCACGCGAACAGCTTGCATCGGGCGCAAGTTCTTGATAGCCTAGCAGATAAGCGCTCCTTTCACAAACTGGCGCTCCTGCGCCCGCAGCGGCGCGGGACACTCTTTCAGGAACAGCAAAACGCCCCCGCCGAAGCGCCTGTGGCGCAGTAATATTGCCGGGGCTTAGGCATTGGCAAGCGCAGCGCCCCGCCGCCGCGCGAAAGGGAGAAGTGGCTATGGCGTTCGTTCGGTTCCGCTGGATCGCCGCCGCGCTGCTGGTCGGGCTTGCGGTCTGCTGCGGCGCGCGGTTTGCGCAGGCTCAGACCGCCGACGGCTATCAGGTGATGCCGTTCGACGAAGACGCCATGCGCCGGCAGCGGGGGCAAATCTTCAAGATCATCAACGGCAGCGAGAAACTCGACGGCCACGAAGAAGCCTTCGACGACTTCTTCCAGCGGTACATCTTCGCCGAAATGACCCGCCCCGAGAAACGCGGCGAGTTGAGCCAGCTGCGCACCGACTTTTTGCGGCGGTATCTCCGCGCAGCGAAGCTACCCGAAGCGCGGGCGGCGTACGATCGGCTCAATCAGCTTACGCTCCGCGCGATGCCGATCTTCATCGCCCGCAATTTTCACCCGGCGGTGCGCTACAATGCCACGCTGATTCTGGGCGAGTTGGATCAAGAGCCGGCGGTCGAGTTCGGTCTGAATCGCCAGCCGCCCCAGCCGCTCCCCGAAGCCCTGCCGGTGTTGCTCAAAGCCTACCAGGCCAGCTCGCTCCCCGACGTGGTGAAGATCGGCGCGCTGCTGGGCATTCAGCGGCACTTGGAGCATCGGGGGAGTACCATTCCCGAGGCTCAGCGCGAGACGATTGCCAGCGAAATGTTCCGCCTGGCGACCGCCAAGAATCCGCCCGCCGGCCGCAGCCGCGACGGCCACGATTGGATGCGTCGCCGGGCGATCGAGGCGCTTGCCATGCTCGGCAGCCCCGGCGGCAAGAGTGAAGTGCTCGCCGCGCTGGCGCGGATCGTTGCCGACTCGCGCGAATCGCTTGCCGTGCGTGCCCAAGCGGCCGACGCGGTGGGGCGACTGAACTACGATGCGGCGGTGGAGTTTGACATGGGCCGCTTGGCGGGCCAGTTGGCCCAGCTTGCGGTGGACGCGGCGAGTTTTGAGGAAGCGACGGTCACGCAGGCCGGACAGCTCCCCTCGCGCGGCCGTCTGGCGATGCGGCTGACGGCAGTCCAGCGGGCGCTCGATGCCGCCGCGAAAATCGCCACGGCCGCCGAGCAACCGCTGGTGAAAGCCGCCCAAAAGCCGGTCGCCGATGCCCTGGCGACTTTGGAAGAACCGGGCCTGGCGGACGAGATGCTGGCGGCGAACCTCAACGGGCTGATCCGTCAGCTTCAGTCGGGGCTGCCGAAACAGGCCGCCGCTCCGGCTCCCACGGACCCCACCAGCGACGCGGCCAGCCCCGATCCGTTTAGCCTGCTCAATGCCCCAGTGGAGAACCGCGCCTCGTAGTGCCGAGCGCGCGCATGCGGTGCACGACGCACCGCCCTGCGAGTAAAACCGCTTTGGCAAAAAGGAATTTGCCTCAGGTGCCTCTTTCTCCTCGATCTTCTGTCCTGGCTGTTGTCTGTCGCGGGCTGCCCGCTGCGCTGCTGGGCGTCGTGGTCGGTTGCCACGCGCTGCGGATTCCGGCCGACCTGCCGCTGCCGGAGGACGAAGCCGCCTCCAGTCCCACGGCCGCCGAGAGCGAACCGCGCGCGGTGAAGGATTTCCCTGCCGCATTGGGCGAGGGAGCCTGGGTGGTGCGCGTCGCGCCGCCGGATCGCGCGACGACCGAACCGCAGCCGTACTGGCGGCACGCCGGGCTGGAAGAACTTCTCGCCCTCCCGCCCGACGAGCGGCCGGTTTTTGTCGAGTGGCTCGCGCATCAGAACCCTGTTGTCGCCGGCAATGCCGCGATTGCGGCGGCGCGGCTGGGGGAAGGCACGCCCGCAGCGCGACTTGCCGCGACGGTGCGGCAGCCGCTCTCCAAGTTGCCGGTCGAACAGCGGATGGCGATGCGCCGCGCCGCCGCCGAAGCGCTCGGCGCGACTCAAGACCCCACCGCAGTCGCCGAGATCGGCGAACTGTTGACGCAGTACGGCGGCAGCGCAGCGGGCAAAGCCGTGCCGCCGCTCGAAGCCGAACTGCTGCGGGCGCTCGCCGCGCACGTCCGCCCCGACGCCGACGGGCGCTTCGCCGCGGCGCTCGACTCCCCGGCCGCCGAGGTCCGGCAAGCGGCGCTCGCGGCCTGGCCGCTGGAAGGGAGCGCGCCGCTGCCCGATGCAATCGTTCGCCTCGCCAGCGACAACGATCCGGCCGTGCGCCGCCGCGCGCTCGAACTGCTCGCCGTGCGAAAACACGCCGAAGCCTTCACGGTTGCGGAGCGAGCGCTGCATGACCAAACGCTCGAAGTCCGTCTGGCCGCCATCGCGGCCCTCGGTCGCCTCGGCACGCCGCCTGCGCAGCAAAAACTCCGCGAACTGCTCGACGACCGCGCCGAGCGGACGCGCGCCGTGGCGGTCGAGGCGCTTGCCGCCTGCGAAGCATGGGAGCCGGTGCTGGCCCGCGCCGAGGACGAGTCGTGGCGCGTCCGCGAGGCGGTGGCGCGCAGTTTGAAAAAGACTCCCAGTGAAGCGGCTGCGGCGGTGGCCGAAAAGCTGGCCGTCGATTCCAGCAGCCAGGTGAGCGAAGCGGTAATGGCGGCAGTCGCCGATTGGCCGCGCCCGCTGGCCGCGCGTGTGCTCCTCGCCGGCCTAGCCGCGCCGACGGTGGCGGGGCGTCAAGCGGCAGCCGAGCAGCTCCGCGCGTGCTGGCCTGATTGCCCCGCCTTCGATCCCACGGCCGCGCCCCAGCGCCGCGCCGAGCAACGGGCGGCGATCGAGCGCAAGTGGCCGGAACAATTCTCGGCGTCCACCCAGCCGCCACCGACGCCCACCGAGCCGATGGTGGAAGCTACGCCCAAGCTGACGCCGGAAACGCTCCAAGCGGCGGAGCGCGCGCTTGCGCAGCTGTCCGCCGCGACCGATCCCCAGCAGCAGCGCGCGGCGGAACAGGCGCTCGCGGCGCTCGGCCCGCAACTTGAGCCGGCGCTGGCGGAAATCACCAAAAATCGTCCGCTGCCGGAGCGGGTCTACACGCACGTCTTGCCGCAGGTCGAGCCGCGCTTCGCGCTGCTAGTGCAGTTGCAATCGACACAGGCTGACGAGAGCCGCCGCGCGGCGGGCGAGCTGCGCGAGGAGCTGGCGGCACGGCCGCTGTCGGATCTGGCGCTGGCGCGGCTCGTGCAAATCGTCACGCCGGCGCGCGATCCGCTGGTCTGGATGAACGTGCAGACGGCGCTTGCCGAGGATCGTCGTCCGCCGGCCGTCGCGCTCGCTCAAGCGGGCTTGACGCATCCCGCGCCCGAGGTGCGGCGGCGCGCCTGCGCGTACTTTGCCGCGCATCCCGACGCGGGGCAGGAAACGCTGCTGCTCGCCTCGCTCGCCGACGAAGATGCCTCGGTCGTGCGGGCTGCTGTCGAGGCACTCGGCAGCGGCAACACGCTCGAAAACCCGCTGCCGGTTGTGCGGCTCTTAGCCAGTCGTGAAAAGAATCTGCGGCTCGCTGCCGCGACGGCGCTGGCGCGGCAAGGCTACGACAGCGGCTACGATGCCCTGGAACGGCTCACGCATGAAGATGATCCGGCGCTGCGCCGGCAGGCAGCCGAAGCGATGGCCCGCGCTCCGCAGCGGCGGTTCGTGCCCACGTTGATCCGACTGCTCGACGACCAGCTTGGCGTAAAGCGCGCGGCGCTGGATGCCCTCCGCGCCAGCGTCGGCCGCGACCTCGGACAAGGCGACGAGCCGCAGCCGCCGCCGATGAGCGAGCAGATTGCGCGCTGGAAAAGCTGGTACGCCCGCGGCCAATAGGCTGGCGGGGGCGCACCGCGAGGAGCGGAAGCCCCCGGTTATAGGTTTTGCTGTCCGCTGCCCCTGGATTCCCGCCTGCGCGGGAAGGACGCTTCTGCGAAGCGCGTTTGAAGGGTGCCTCTACCGCCGCACCGGCTCGACGGCTAGTTCGGGACGCCGATCGACGACCGGCAGATACCCGCGCTGGCTGGCGAAGACATATGCGCCGAAGACGGCGGCCGTGTAGAGCACGTCGCCCAGGAGCATTGTGCGGAAGAACGGCAGCGCCGCCGTGTAGCACTGCCCAAGCCCGGCGAGCGTGCGCGGGTACATGCCATCGAACGCCCAGACGCCGAGGTTCGAGAGCACGAAGAAGGCGACGGCCGGCGCCAAGGCCGAAACCGCCAAGCGGCGGTAGCTCGACCTGCGGCGGAGCCAGCGGCCGAGCGGGACCGGCAGCAGCATCGCCCCGTAAACCGCGAGCATGCTGCCGGGCGTGAGATAAGTCGGCAGCAACAAGTCGCTCACCGCCAGGACGGCCAGCGGCACCAGCAGCGCCAACGACCGGCTGCGCAAGTAGTAGCCACCGAACAGCGCGACAGCGGCCGTGGGAGTAAAAAACCAAGCCGGCTGAAACCAACGGCCGAGTACGCCGAAAGCCACCAGCAGCCCGAACAGCCCCAGGTCGAGAGTCGTCTTTTGCTTCACGATGAGTCGCTCCTTCTTGTAACGTCGAGAGCGCGAGGCGCTAGAGGAGGCTATTTTAGTCGAATTTGGTGAACGTCCACAAGATGCGGTCCCCCGGCTCAAGCTCGTGCTGGGTGTAACTCACCTGGCCCGGCTGGCCGTTGACCGAGTAAAACCAGTTGTTTGCTTCGGCCCCGCTCCCCTGGTTCTTGAGCCTGTCGATCGCCTCGACCATCGCCAGACCGCCGAGATCAATGCTCTCGACATTCAGCCTCCCCTGCTGTTGCACATGCCGTAGCGCGTCGGCGACGGTCATGCCGGGACGCCAAGGAATCGCCCCAAACGCTTTGCGCCGCTGGTGATCCGACTCAATCACCAGTTCGACGGTGGCCGCCGGGTCCGCCGCGACGGCCGCATGGGGCGGGGAGGTCGGTGCTGCGCGAAGTTGCCAGTAAGCCAGCACTGCCGCCGCTAGCGCTATCAGCAGCAGCGGCGCAAGCCGCCACGGCGGCTGCCGGTCCCGTTCCGTTTGCTGCGGCTTGTCCGTCGCCATATGCTTCCCTACTTTTCCTGCTCTCCCCCGAAAAAAGGCCCGAAAAAGGGGACGCAGCTCTTTTTGGCGTCTGTGAGGGGCCAGTTTGCCAGGGGAAAGTGATCTGTTATACTACGAGTTTGCCAGCACCCCGCGAGGGCTATGCGGGCTGGGATTTGCTTGGACAACAGTTTAGCTACGGAGTGGAACTTGGGAACGAAGAAATCGGGAAAAGGTCGGCGGAAAGTGGGACGCAAGAAACGTCGCATGCGCGCCAAGATTCGCCACCGCAAGAAATAGCGCACCGCTCCCTCCCGCTCGGGGCCGGCCGTCCGGTGCGCGGCGCGGCCCGCCGAGGTGCTCTCTGCACCTGCGGCATGTCCGGCTTCACGCGGCTCGCCCGCCGCGCTGCCGCTTGAGGTGCGCGCCGGGTGTGGGTGGCGGGGGCGCACCGCGACACGCGGAAGCTCCCGGACGCCGTTAGCCATCAGCGGGCAGCGATCAGCGGCCGGGGGGGCTTCGCTTCGCATGCGCCCCCGCCACCCGTGGCGCTTGGAGCGCGTGGGGGTCTATCCCTTCATCCCGGTCGCGGCGATGCCGCGGAGGAAGGTGCGCTGGGTGAAGAAAAACAGCACCACGATCGGGAGCGTGAAGAGAACCGACGCGGCCATCAGCAGATGGGGCTGCGTCGAGTAGGCGCTGACGAACTGCTCCAGCCCATAAGCGAGCGGGAACCGCGCCGGGTCGCTGAGGTAGAGCAGCGGCCCCTGAAAATCGTTCCAGGCGACAATGAACTGAAACAGCGCCACCGTGGCGAGCGCCGGCCGGCTGAGCGGCAGTACGATTCGCCAAAAAATGCCCAGCTCGCTACAGCCATCGAGCCGCGCCGCATCGGACAGCTCGCGCGGGATGGTGAGAAAGAACTGCCGCAGCAAGAAGACATAAAAGGCTTCGCCCAAGAATGTCGGCAAGATCAGCGCCGCGAGCGAGTTGTACAGACCTAATTCGCGGATCAGCAAGAAGCGCGGGATCATCGTCACCTGCCACGGCAGCAGCATCGTGGCAATCAGCACGCCGAATAGCACATCTCGCCCCGGCCAATTCACCCGCGCAAAGCCGTACGCCACGAGCGAGCAACTCACGAGCGTGCCGAGCACGCTTCCCGCGCAGAGCAACAGCGCGTTGCGCAGGTAAAGAAAGTACGGCATCGACGTGACGGCTTGCCGGTAGTTGTCCCATTCCCAGGTGCGCGGCAGCGGTTCGTGCGGAGCCTCGACGATCTGCGTCGCCGGCTTGAGCGAAGTCAGCACCATCCACACCAGCGGCGTCGCAAATAGCGCCGTCACCAGAATCAAGAGCACCGTGGCAAACGGATGAGCTTTGGGTTTCGTCATGCGATCAAGATAGCGAAACAGTGCGGTTGAGGTCGCATCACAAGGCTTTTCAAACACTCGCTATGGGGGAGCTTCGCGCGGAGCGGACTGCGGCTCGGTCGCGGCGAGCACGGCGGCAAGCTGCGCGCGGACGCGGGCGGCCGCCGCTTCGAGTCGTGGACGCGGCGCTGCCCCGCGATACAAAA
>CAYZVT010000043.1:0-18401 GCA_964481585.1 uncultured Pirellulales bacterium | reverse complement strand
GAGCAGTTTCCCATCGGCAGCGCGGGGAAAATGAGCCACTCCTTGTTCAGCTTTCTCCTTCCCTACGTCGAACAGACGAACCTCTACGCCCGACTCAACTTTAGCAAAGACACCACCCAAGACACGACCAACCGCTATACGCTCGTCCCGCTGTACATTTGCCCCAGCTATCCCGGCGAGGCGGTGATTCGCACTGCGCCCTATCCCTACTTTCTCGGCGCGCTCACGACCTACCAAGGCTCGGGAGGCGCGATCGTCAATCGCGGCGAGCAGGTGAAGACGGAAACCGTCTGGGGCGATCTGCCCAACAACGGCCTGTTTGGCTGGAAATTCTATCGCCGCGCGAGCCAGATCCGCGATGGCCTGAGCAATACGCTCGCCGTGGGTGAGTTCACCACGCAAAGCTGCAGTGCCAGCGGCTGCGATCCCTTGCAGGGCGAAGTGCGCAGTTGGCTGATCGGGACGAACGATTCCGACGGTTCGTACACCTTCAAAGTTCTGCAACATCCCCCCAACGCGCGCGTCGAGCGCGGCCCGGTCGATTTCAATCACATGCCGCACAGCAGTTTCCATCCCGGCGGATTGCACTTCGCCCTGGCCGATGGAAGTGTGCGCTTTATCAGCGACTCGATCGTGCTCGACCTCTACCAAAATCTGGCGACCTGTAACGGGAACGAATTGGCCGTTTTCTGAGCGATTCGATTGGTCTTGAACCCCATGTTGTCGCATTGCCGCGGGCTTAGCGTGTTCCTCCTTAGCTTGTCAGCCGCCGCCTGCGCACGCAGTCCCGAACTCGTTCCAGTTCAAGGACGCGTGCTCTACAACGGAGCACCGTTACCGCGCGGGACGGTCATTTTTCAGCCAGCAGCCGGACAACCAGCGACCGGAGATCTCGCCGCCGACGGCAGTTTTGAACTCACCACGCCCGGCCAAGGCCGTGGCGCGGCACCGGGCAGTTACCGCGTCAGCGTGACGGCCTTTGCCCCGGTTGAAACGCCGCTTGACGAGCCGCTGCTCCTGGAGGGCAAGCCCGCCCGAGGAGAGTCGCTCATTCCCGAACACTACAGTCTCGCCGCCACCAGTGGCCTTCAAGTTGAAGTTCCGCTCACCGGCAGCGATTCGTTATTGATCCAGCTTGCTGACAAGAGGGCCCCCTAACCCGCTCCCTCCCCCCACCGTTCTTGACCTTCCCCCTACTCGCCCGCTGTCGGCGCGAGTCCCACCTGCCTTGAAGAAAGTGCTCGCCGTGTCCAATCGCCTTATTGTGTTCGCCCTATCCATGGTTTTCGTTGCTCTCTCCATCGCGCCGGCGTCGTCGGCGGAGCCGGTTCGCATCAGTGGCCGCTATCCGCACCTGACGATGTACAACGCGGTCGGCGAAGGCGAGTGCGGCGTCGGAGCGGTCGTGCCGTGGGCGGATCGGCTGTGGGTTATCACCTATGCCCCTCATAAGCCGCAGGGGAGCGGCGACAAGCTCTTTGAAATCGACGGCGATCTCCGTCTCGTCGCCCGGCCCGAAAGTGTCGGCGGCACGCCGGCCAGCCGGATGATTCATCGCGAGTCGCAGCAGCTCATCATCGGCCCCTACTTCATCGACCGCGAGCGCAACGTGCGCGTCATCCCGCCCTCGAAAATGCCGGGGCGGCTGACGGCCGCGGCACGGCACCTGAGCGACCCGGCGAACTGGGTCTACCTGTACGACATGGAAGGCCAGTTGTACGAGGTGAACGTCCACACGCTCGACGTGAACAAACTTTTCCACAAACCCGTCCCCGGCTGGCACGGCAAGGGGGCGTACACCGGACAAGGCCGGCTCGTGGTCGCGAACAATGGCGAAATGAAAGGGGGCGGCTTCCGCCCCGCCGACTTGCAAGTGCGCGACCTGCCGCGCAGTCCCGAAAACGCCGGCGTACTCGCCCAGTGGGACGGCCAGCAGTGGCAAATCGTCGAGCGCCGCCAGTTTACCGACATCACCAGCCCCGACGGCATCTACGGCGCGTCGAGCGCCGACACGCCGCTGTGGGCGATCGGCTGGGACAAGCGCTCGCTGCTGCTAAAAGTCCTGCACGAAGGTGCCTGGCAGACCTATCGCCTGCCCAAGGCCGATCACAGCTACGACGCCGCGCACGGCTGGTTCACCGAATGGCCGCGCATCCGCGAGGTCGTCCCAGCCAGCGGCGATCAAACGGCCAAGCTGTTGATGAACATGCACGGCGGCTGGTTCGATTTTCCGATCCACTTCCGTCCCGGCCAAGCCGGCGGACTCCGTCCGCTCGGCAGCCATCTCAAAATCACCGGCGACTTCGCGCCCTGGCGCGGAGAGATCGTCTTCGGCTGCGACGATACGGCGACGGTCGGCAACGCGCTCGCGGGGCAGTCGCACTCGAATCTCTGGTTCGCCTCTTGGGACGAACTCCAAACCAAAGGCCGCCCGGTCGGCTGGGGTGGTCCGTGGATACATGACCAGACGCAAGCCGGCATGCCCTCCGCGCCCTACTTGTTCGCCGGCCACGATCGGCGCGTCGTGCATCTGGCGCACGAAAGCGATGAGCAAGTCACCTTCACCGTCGAAGTCGACCCCGACGGCGCCGGCAACTGGAAACCGTATCAACAGCTTCGCGTCCCCGCCCACGGCTACCATTGGCACGTCTTCCCCGATGACCTGCCGGGCCAGTGGATTCGCTTCACCACCGATCGCGATGCAAAGCGTGCGACGGCGTACCTGCACTACGGCGTCTCCGGCGGAGCGGAGACGGGCACCGGCGCGTTCGCCAGTCTCGCCAATGTCGATGGTTCGCCCGCCCGTTCCGGCGGCATCCTTCGCACGCGCGGCGAGGGTCTCGGCACGCTCGCCTATCTTGCCACTCCCGTCTCTGCCAACGGCGAAGCGCGTGCCGCGCAATATTATGAACTCGATGCGGACCTCAAGCTCGAAGCCTTGCCCGACGAAACGGCCGCGCGGGAGTATCATGAGCGTACCGCCGCCATCGACAATCGTGAAATCTCGGTCGATGCCGCTTCGGTCATCATCGAACAAAAAGGGCGTCGCTGGCGACTTCCGAAAAGCTCGCCGGCCTACGAGCAGCCCTGGCCCGAAGGCCCGCAGCGCGGCGAGCGCGAAGTCGTGACCGAGCGCAGTTTGCTCAATGTCCACGGCACGTTCTACGTCCTGCCCCGCGAGAACTCGACCGGCATCGCCGGCATCAAACCGGTCTGCACGCATAACAAGCGCATCACCGATTTCTGCTCCTGGCGCGGCCTGCTCGTTCTCACCGGCACGAAACAAAACGCCACCGCGAGCGAGCATCTCGTCACCAGCGCCGACGGCAGCGCCGGTCTCTGGCTGGGCGATGTGGACGATCTCTGGCGACTCGGCAAGCCGCGCGGCCACGGCGGCCCTTGGCAGGCAAGTTCGGTAAAGGCCAACGAGCCGTCCGATCCGTACTTGATGGCCGGCTACGACCGCAAGCGGATCGCGCTCTCCCACGACGCGCAGCAGCCGGTCGCGATGACGGTCGAGGTCGACTTCCTCGCCGACGGCTCCTTCAAGCCCTATCAAACCTTCACCGTTCCGCCGGGCAAAACAATCGAGCACGCCTTCCCCGCCGGCTTCGCCGCGTACTGGGTCCGTCTGCGCGCCGACCAGTCCTGCCAAGCCACCGCCACGCTCACCTACGAGTAAGCGCCGCTCGGCACGCCCTGAGACAAAATGGGGCGCTTTGAGGCGCTTTTGCACAGCGCCCGGCGCGCCTCATGTTACAACTTTCATGGTTGCAAGGGCTTGCAGCACCCGCACGCTTTCCCAATGAGGCGCCGCGCCCCGGAGGCGGGGCCGGCGCATCCTCTCGGCTCTCGCCCGGTAGCCCTTGCCCGCGCGGCGACGCAATCTACCGCAGGGGCAGGCCGAGATCAAGACTTTGCCCCGGCCGCGCAACTTCTTTTCCAGACAAACCTTCCGGCAAGTTCGCCGCTTGCGCTGTGCGGCGTGCTGCATGCCGGGACCGGACGGACCTTGAAAAAATCTCGCAGCCCCCCTCACATTCTCCGCCTTCGGCGGGTTTGTTAAGGGAAGGGTTTGCGCGGCGGCATTCCCTTCTCCGCGTTTTAGGAGTTGCGCATGTCGTCCGAGCCTGCGACCGATTCGCCCGACCCGCTACGCGCTCAGCAGTTCGTGAGCCTGTATTCGGGCCACCAGCGACGGCTCTATCTGTACGTCACGGCGCTGCTGCCGGGCAGCGCCGACGCGGAGGACGTGCTGCAAGAGGCGACGCTCGTGCTCTGGCGGAAGTTTCCGGAGTTTCAGCCCGGCAGCAATTTCTTTGCCTGGGCCTGTCAGGTCACGCGCTACGAGGTGCTGAAGTACCGCCAGCGCCAGGCGCAGCACGCGCCGCAGTTGGATCTGGCGCTGCTCGAAACGCTCGCCAGCGAGCTAGTTCAAAACGAAGGGCTGGACACGCTGCGGCGGCGCAGTCTGCGCGAGTGCCTCGGCAAGCTCTCGGCGGCCGATCGCGATTTGATCCTCTTGCGTTACTCGGCCCAGCGCAGCGTGCAGGGCATCGCCGCCGAACTGGGACGCTCGCCCAATGCGCTGTCCAAGTCGCTTGGGCGGATTCGCCGCCTGTTGCTCCAATGCGTCGAGCGCAAGCTGGCGCACGAAATGGAGTAGCCAGGAGAATCGTCCGATGACGCCCGCCGAAACGCAACAACTCCACGAACTGCTCGATCGCATCTGCGACCGCCTCCACACGGCCGACGACATGCGGCAACTCAACGCGCTGCTCAGCGCCAGTGCCGAAGCACGGCACGTCTATCGGCAAGTGATGGACCTCCACGGCCGCCTGATGTGGGAGGGCGACCTGGGCGGCTCGCTGCCGATTGCGGACCTTCCGCGCGACGCGAGCGCGCCGCCCACTCCGGCTCCCGCTTGGCGAGTGCCCCGGCTGCCCACCCGCGTGATCGGAACTCTTTCTCGTCCGCGCAATTTCTCGGTGCTGGTCGCCACGGTGAGCCTCGTGTCGCTGTTGGCCGTGGCGGTTCAAATCCGCATGCCCGGCAACGTCGCGCCGCCGGTCGAGCGAGCGGCCGAGAGCGCGCCGACTTTCGTGGCAACTTTTGTGCGGGGCGTGGCGGACGAATGGCCGCCAGGCGCGCTTGCCAAGTCGGCCGGTCTGCATCTGCGGCAAGGCGAACAAATCGCGCTCCGCTCCGGGCTGGCCGAGATCGCGCTTCGCAGCGGAACGCGACTGATTCTCGAAGGACCGGCTGTTTTGCAGCTTGAGGGAACGAACGCCGTGCATCTGGCCTCCGGCAGCCTCGTCAGCCGCGTTCCGCCGCCGGCCCAGGGTTTTGTCGTCCGCACGCCCACGGCCCACGTTGTCGATCGCGGCACCGAGTTCGGCGTCTATGTCGATGCCGACCAAGCGACCGAGACGGAAGTTTTTTCCGGGCGTGTCGAAGTGACCACGGCGGCGGACCCGGCGCAAGCTCCGGTTGTGCTGCGTGCAGGCGAAGCGCTCCGTTTCACGGGCAGCACCGCCGCCAGTCGAGCCAAGGCCCCACCGCCGCGCCGTCATCAGTTCGTCCGCATGCTGCCGGATGCCGGCGAAGCATTGGCGGAAACGGGGTCCGACGGCGGGCTGTTGCTGGTCAAAAACCTGACCACCAGTGAGGTTCTCTTTGCCGATGATTTTGAACCGCCCCGGGGACGGCGGATCAACGCTTCGCGTCCCCCGCTTCCGAACAACGGCCCGCGTCCCGGCAAGTGGCGGTTTCCCACGCCCGCCGAGTTCGCCGTTCAGGTCGTCGATGCCCGCTCCGCGCCGGATGCGGGACCGGCTCAAGGGAAGTATTGCCTGCGGCTGCTACGCGCCCCTGCGATGGCCGATGCCGACGCGCTCTTTCACCAGATGCAATCGACACCCGGCGACGTGATCCACTTCGAGGCCATGCTCTACATCCCCCGCGACGCCGAGCAAGGCGTGGCTCAGGTGCTCTTTCGTGCGCCCATCACACACCGCATCTCGGTCAGCATCGTCGCCGACGAGAAGGGGCACATTCTCTTTTACGACTCCACGCCCGGTCTGGCGGACGACCGCCGCTATCGCGATTCGGGGCTGACGTACGAGCCGGACCAGTGGCAGAAGTGGGAACTCGACTACCAGCTTGGCTCCCATACCGCAACGATCGCGATCGACGCCAAGAGCGTCCAAGTTCCAATCGCCCTGCCCTCCGACGAGCTGATCTCGGTCGGCCTGCGGGTCGGCAACGCCCAAAAGAATCCAAAACCGTTTTACGTCGATGCCGTGCCGGCGGAACCATCCCTAACCCAATAGCTATGCAGAAGGAATTGTCCACCACCAACGGACTTCACTACCCCAACCAACTTGCTTCACCGCCCCAACGGGGCGCAACTCGAAAGTCCGGGGTGCAGCCCTGGGAAGGCTTTTAAGGAACAATCTGATGAAACTGCCCGACAAACTCTACGTCGTGCCACTGCTCGCGCTGGTGGTGGCTTGGAGCGGCGGAATGACCGCGCCGTGCTCGGCTGCGATTATGGACGGACTGGTCTTTGCTTACGATTTTGAGCAGGTGAACCCGTCGCAGCCGAACACCGTGTTCGACATCAGCGGCAACGGCAATCACGGCACGAAGGGAAGCGCCTGGAGCTACGACACCAGCGCCCCGATCGACTGGCCGAGCCAGCCCTTCAATTCGACGCGCCACATCCAAGCGCCCGGCAACAACGCCCCGCAGCGGATCGTGACCGGCACGCACCTCACGACCCCGCTTTCCGCGCTATCGTTCAGCGCCTGGTACAACGACCGCGGCGACAATGGCGGCGATACCTCGACCGGCATGAATAATCTCGCCCGGCTGCTGTCGAGCTATGTCGGCTTTGGAGGCAGCGACAGCCAATTCGCGGCCAGCTTTTACAAGCGGCCGTCGGTTGCTGGGGAGCCGCCTCTAGCCAGCGACCCGCGTGTGATCCGCTTTTCCAGCGACGGTGAGTTCGTAGATAGCCTGCCAATCCCCGAGGCGGATGCCCAGTGGCATCAGGCAGGTTTCGTCTTCGAGAGCGGCACCGTGACGTTCTACTTTGATGGCGCGCAGCTCGGCACTCCGCAAACACTGACGAACACGCAGGTCGTCGCTCAAACCTATCCCTGGTATCTATTTGAAGACCATCAGATCTCTTCCGCCCAACCCCGGGAATACTTCGACAATGGCGACTACGACGAGGCGGGGCTGTGGTACCGGGCGCTGTCGGCGGCGGAGATGAACCGCATCTACTCGCGCGGCATCGTCGGGGCGACGGTCCCTGAACCCTCAACCGTCGTGCTGCTCGCGGCTGGCTGCGCCGCGCTGGGGATCGCCGCGTATCGCAAACGGAAAGTGGTGGAGCAGTTTGCAGCTTCTACGTCCTAGTTGTTGAATCAGCCCCTTCGAGACAAACGGTGGTGGCCCCAACGGGGCGTCACTCGACAGCCCAGGGCGCAGCCCTGGGAAGGTGGAAACGGTAAACCGTCAAGGCCCGACGGGCCGCAACTAGCAGACCGCCCCCGCCTGAATCCTATACCTAACCCGTCATCGCCTCACGGTGTTCCCATTTTCGCCAGAAAGGCCGTCGATGCTTGGTGCTGAACACGACCTGCGGCGACACGTTCGAGCGTTCCCAGGGCTGCGCCCTGGGCTATCGAGTCCACCCCCTTCGGGGGCGAAGTCCAGGAAGAGAATCGCCCGGTTTTCGCGGTCCCTACGTGGCTTCACACTCGTCGAACTGTTGGTCGTCATCGCCATCATCGGCATCCTCGTTTCTCTGCTCTTGCCGGCGGTGCAAGCGGCGCGCGAAGCGGCGCGGCGGATGCAGTGCGGCAATAACCTGCGACAGCACGGCATCGCGCTGCACAACTACCACGCGGCGCGGGAGACGTTTCCCCCCGCCTCGCTCGCCCACCCGGATTTGCCGCACCCTAACAGCAACTACTGGAGCTGGTCGGCATTGATCCTGCCGTATGTTGAGCAGTCTACCATTCACAGGCGGATTAATTTCAACTACAGTTACTCCTCGCTGCAAAATCAGCAGGTCATCAAGAATCCTCTTTCATTCTATCAGTGTCCCTCCGCGCCGCCGAATCAACTGATCACCTGCTGCAAGGGCATTCCGGGTGAGGCCGACGCTGCGGAATCGAAGTACGCTGCGGTCACCACGTACGAAAGCGACTCGATCGACCCGAGCGCCCGCGGCATTGACAAGCCCGAGCGAGCGAAGCCCGGGCGCGGCACGCTGGGCGTAATGATCAACCATCGCGGCGCGCGCGTTGCTCAAATTCGCGACGGCACCAGCCAGACGCTGATGGTGGCCGAACGCGACTCCGATCAGGCCGACCGCGTCGACATGCCCTCGGATTATTGCCCTAACTTAAACTGTTTTATCGGCCTGCCGTGGGCTTCGGAAAATCAGGCCACCACCGCCTACGGCATCAATGGCGACGCCCACCACTCGCAGCGCGGCGTGAACAGCCATCACTCTGGCGGGGCGCAGTTCCTATTCGCCGACGGACACGTCGCGTTCCTGTCGGAGTCGATCAACCAGGAGACGCTCGTAGCGCTGACGACCATCGCCGGGGGAGAAGTGATCGATGCCGGCGCGTATTGAAGTCAGCCGACGCGCGGGTGCCACTGCTGGCTTGTCCAGCAGTGCCGCCAAGAAAGTCGGGCCTCGCGGGACAGCGGTTCCTCAGAACCCTGAATCCGCGACGAAATCGAGAGTGGAATTAAACCGATGGGAGAGCACTGCTGGGCAAGCCAGCAGTGGCACCCGGCGAGGGCTGACTCGTCAGGTCGTGCTCGTGAAAACCTGCTGTGGCTTGCTTTTCACCATCATACTGCTCACCGGCTGCGGGGGCGGCCAACTTGACGCGCGGATTGTCGAGGGTCGCGTCACGAGCGGCGGAGAGCCGGTCGAGCTGGGGCAGATTCGCTTTGTTCCCATCGACGGCACCTCCGGCCCGGCGAGCGTGGCGACGATCCGCGATGGCCACTACCGCATCGAAGCCCGCGGCGGCGTGCCGTTCGGCAAGCACCGCGTCGAGATCGACGCCCAGAAGCGGACTGGTCGCATGGTGCTCGGCGACACCGGCTTTGAACAAGGGATGATCGAAGAAACCCTCCGGATCCGACTCGCCGCTAGTGGCGGAAGTGATCGACGACGGGGGCCGGTTGGATTTTGAGGTGCCGCGCGAGAGAGGAGATTAGGCTCCGACTTGCGTTATTGCAAGTCGAGGGCCGCCTTCAGACCGTCATCGACTTGTCGCATAAACGAATCGGAGAGATGGCCGATGGTATGAATAATATGACGACTGTTAACCGTATAAATGTCGCTGCAATTGACGGCTGAGGTAATGTGCAATCCAGAAGCCTGTCCATCAGGGGTCGTGACGTCGATCACAACTTGGGTGCGAATGCCGCGAATCGATTTGGTGGTCATCACCAAGATTGTATTGGACCGACGGGAGTTATCGGCATCGTTCTGGACGACAAGCGCTGGGCGGACCTTCGATCCGCTCGCATCACTGAACGGGTAATCGAGAATGACAACGTCGCCCCGCCTCATGGCTGTCCCGGCAGTCCATACACCGAGGGGTCTTCCCAGTCCTCGGGAGACAACTCCGCAAGAAGCGGATACATGGTTTCCGGGTCATGCTCCTCTTCGAGAGCAGTCTTCCACTTCTCGTACAGGTCCGTCCGAAGGACGACGCAATCCACCTCGTCATCCTGGAATCGCACGGGCTTCCCATTATTGATGGCTTCTTTTTCAGCGGCGCTTAGTTTCACGTCTTCACCTCCCGATGGAAACCACCTCTACGAAGCCAAGTATCGCTGCCTCAATTTTATCAACAAGAAATCGTCCTGGAAGTGCGACAGACAGTGAAAGCGGAATACCCGCCCTAAAAACAAAAAGTCTCCACGGTCCCTGGTCCCCAAAACGCCCCTCCACCAACTCTCAGAGGCAACTCCATGATTCGCCCCACGCGTCGTCAGTTTCTCGGTACTTCGCTCGCCACGGCAGCGGCGTTTCCCCTTCTTCCGGCCGTGGCGCGCGGGGTGGAGCCAGCGGCGCGGGAGATCGGAGATCGGCTGGAACTGATGGTCGATGATTATCTCATCGAGCGAGCGACGACCGAGACGCGGTTGCACCATCCGGTGCCGCAAGAGGTCGCGCTGGAGCAGAACGCGCCGTGGGAGGGAACCGGCAGCGGCTACCATAGCGTCTTTCAAGACGGCGATCTCTACCGCATGTACTACCGGGGCGCGCAGCTTAATCTCGACGCGATCAACACGCCCGGCGTCGCCTGTTACGCCGAAAGCGACGACGGCATCCAGTGGCGCAAGCCGGAACTGGGGCTGGTCGAGTTTGAGGGATCGAAGCGGAACAACATTATTCTCGCGTCGGGGCCGCGCGAGGATCTAGCCCTGCCGCTTGACGCCGGCCATCCGGCCTTCTTCCGCGATGAGAATCCCGCTGCCTCGGCCGAGGCGCGCTACAAAGCCCTGATTCGCGGACGCAACGGAGAGCGGTTCGCGCTGTTCGCCTTCGCCTCGCCCGATGGAGTCCACTGGAAGCCAATGCAGTATGAGCCGGTCTTCTCCGAAGACAGGTTCGATTCGCTCAACACCGCCTTTTGGGATGCGGCGCAAGGCGTGTATCGCGCCTACTGCCGGGGCAATCACGGCGGCGTCCGTTCGATCAGCACCGCGACGTCGTCGGACTATCTCCACTGGAGCCGGCTGGTCCCCATCGAGTATTCCGACGCCGGTCCGAAGATGCAAATGTATACCAACGGCGTGAAGCCTTATCGGCGTGCACCGCATCTGCTGATTGGCTTTCCGACCCGCTACGTCGAGCGCGGCTGGTCCGACTCAATGCGCGCGCTGCCCGATTTGGAGAACCGCGAAGCGCGGGCCGACAAACTCCTGCGCTACGGCACTGCCTTGACCGATTCGCTGCTGATGACCAGCCGCGACGGCGCGACCTTCCAGCGTTGGGACAACGCCTTTTTGCGACCCGGTCCCGAGCGGCCCGGCACTTGGCATTACGGCCATCAGTACCTCGCGTGGCATATGGTCGAAACCCGCTCGCCGCTCGATCCGCAACTGCCGGAGCTCTCGCTCTACGCCGCCGAACGCTACTGGCATGGCCCCGGCAGCGTGCTGCGCCGCTACAGCTTGCGACTCGACGGCTTTGTCTCACATCATGCGCCGATGTCAGGCGGCGAGTTGGTCACGCGCCCGCTGATCTTCCAGGGCCGTCGCCTGACGCTCAACTTCGCCACCTCGGCCGCCGGATCGATTCGCGTGGAAATGCAGGACGCGGCCGGAAGGCCGATCCCCGGCTTTCGCCTTGCCGACTCGGAGGAGATTTTTGGCGACGCGCACGCCCGGACTGTCACCTGGAAGAATGGCTCGGACGTGAGCAGTCTGCTTGCCCGGCCGGTGCGGCTCCGTTTCGTGCTCAAGGACGCGGATCTTTACGCGCTGCAGTTCACGGCCTGAGGCGCGCCGGTTCTGCGGTCCGCCTCGATCGTGATGCGGTGCATTCCTGGCAGCGCACGGTCGAGCGGACGCTGGGGGTTTGGTTCGGCGGCGCGTAATTTGCACGCTCTGCGGCGGGGCCTCGTCCGCTGTTTGTGGAGGCGCAAGAGTGTTTGCCTTTTATTCCAACCGGCTCGGCTGCGCCGGTTCAATCTTGGTGTCGCTATTGGGGACGGCGCTGCTGGTCCTAGCGGTGCGCTCCTGTAGCGGCTAAAAGCGCCTCGGGACCGAGGGACCAGTAGGATGCTCTGGACCATCGGCCGGTGTTGCCGGCCGGGGATGACCGGTTGGCTTTCAGCGCGGCATATCGCTCCCGCCGAGGGCCTACAGCCGAGAGCTTATAGCCTGCGGTCCGCAGCTTGCAGCGTGAACGACTGCTTGACTCCCAAACCGGCGTAGACGCCGCGGGCTAAAAGCCGACCGCTGATGGCCGACCGTTGGCGGCTCCGCTAAAACTGCCCCGCCAGTTTTGGATGGACGAGCATCTTGCGGATGGCTTCGACGCTGGGGGGTTTGACGAAATGGTCGTCGAACCCCGCGGCGAGCGAGCGGCGGCGGTCCTCCTCCGTGCCGTAGCCGGTCAGGGCGATCAGCACCGGGTTGTGGAAGTCGGGCTGCCTCCGTAACTGCCGGGCGACTTCGTAGCCGTCCATCTTCGGAAGTCCGATGTCGAGCAGAATCAGGTGGGGCCGGAATTGCCGCACCGCTTCGAGTGCCGCGACGCCATCGTGGGCTAGCTCGACCTGATGATCGCCAAGCTGCCGCAACAGCAGCCCCAGCATCTTCGCCGCCGCCACGTTGTCGTCCACGATCAGGATGCGGTAGGCTCGCGTTGCCGCCGCGCTTCTCTGGTCCTTGTTGGGATGCTCGGCGGGAGGAATCGTCGGCAGTTGCACAGCGAATTCGCTCCCCTGGTTCAGCCCCGCGCTGTGAACCGTGACGGTGCCGTCGTGCATCTCGACCAGACTCTTGACGACGGTCAGCCCGATTCCCAGCCCGCCTTGCGAGCGGTCGATCGTGCGATCGGCCTGGGTGAAGAGATCGAAAACCTGCGGCAACAGTTCCGGCTCGATGCCGATTCCGGTGTCCTGGACGCGCACGACGACTTCGCCGGAAGCCTGCTCGGCAAGGAGCGTGATCCGCCCTCCGCGATTGGTGTACTTCGAGGCGTTGTTGAGCAGATTGGAAAGAACCTGAGTCAGACGCACCGGATCGGCGTTGAGCCAGACCGGCGCGGCAGGCAGGGAGACGCTCAGCTCCTGTCCGTTGGCTTCCACGATCGGACGAATGGCGTCGACGGCGCGGGAGATGATCCAGGCCAGTTCGACCGGCTCCTTGCGCAGCTCGACGCGGCCCCGCATGATGCGCGACACGTCGAGCAAGTCATCCACCAGCCGTACCAGGTGCTCGACCTGTTGCTGCATGGCGGCGGTGATTTCGCCATCGCTGCCGGTCATGGAGAGCAGATCCAGGCCGCTGCGGATCGGCGCGAGCGGGTTGCGCAATTCGTGGGCGAGCATCGCCAAAAACTCGTCCTTCCGCCGATCGGCATCCTTCAGCGCTTCGTTCGCCTGGGCGAGTTCGGCAGTCCGCTCCGCCACGCGCCGCTCAAGCTCCTCGTGGGCACGCCGCAGCGCTTCTTCCGCGCGCTTGCGATCGGTAATGTCGCGCATCGAGACGACCGCGCCGAGCTTGTGGCCGTGCTCATCAAAAAAGGCCTGCCCAGAAGCCAACAGCGTCCGCGCCAGACCGCCCTCGGGAGCAACCACCATTTCGGCGTTCTGTACAAACTCTTCCTGGAGCGCGCGAAAGAGCGGGACCTGCTCTTTGCTCAGCGGCGTTACTCCATCCGATTGATACAGGTCATAGCGCGCCGCCCACTGGCCGGCAGAAACCGCCTGTTGCTCCGCGCCGTGAAACTCGGCGGCGGCGCGGTTAAAGAGCGTGAGCCGTCCCTCCGCGTCACAAGCCACGATCCCATCGTGAATGCTCTCCAGCAGTGCCCGCAAGAACTGATTCGCGCGCGTCAGCTCGGTCGTGCGCTGGGCGATGCGCTGCTCCAGTTCCTGATGCGCTTCGCGCAGCGCTTCTTCGGCTTGGCGGCGGGCCGTGATGTCGACACACACCGCCACGACCGACTTCACCTTGCCATCGGCCCCCCGCAGTCCCGAGACGCTGTTGTTCACCCAGACCAGCGAACCGTCCGGCCGCACGTATCGCTTTTCGATCACATACGGCGTGCCTTGGCGGATGATGCGCTCGAAAAGAGATAGGTTAGCCGCCAAGTCCTCGGAATAGGTAATGTCCTGCTTCCGCAGTTGCAGTAGCTCGTCGAGCGGCCGGCCGATGATCTCGCAATAGCGCTCGTTGGCGAACACGAACCGGCCGCTGAGATCGACCTCCGCGACGCCGGCAATCGCTTGACTGACGATTCCCCGAAACCGTTCTTCGCTCTCCCGCAGCGCGTCTTCGACCCGCTTGCGCGCAGTAATATCCTCGTGGACGAGCGCCACCTCGCGCAGCCGGCCGTCCGGGTCTTTGAGCGGGTAAGCCACGGCCGACACCCAGCGCCGCGCATCAGCATCGCGGATGAGATTCGGTCGGGTCTCGTTGGGGTCGTACTGGATGGCGGGGATGGCGACGGTCTCTCCGGCAAAAGCTCGGCGGATCTGGCCGAGCACCCCCTTCGCCTCCAACTGAGGATCTTCGAGAACGTTGTAATCGCCCACCTGATCGAAGGAGACGCCCCACAATTCCTCCCAAGCCCGGTTCACTTCCAGCGTCTGCCCGTTTGGCGAGAACAACTGGATGCTAAAGGGAGCTTGTTGCATCAGGCCCCGGAAACGCTGCTCGCTCTCGCGCAGCGCCTGTTCGGACTGCTGCCGGCGCTGGTCCTGGGACTGGAGTTCCGTGATGTCGCGGATATAGCCGGTAAAGCGGGGCGGTTCGACGCCGGGGATGCGGACAATCGACAGCTCAACGGGAAACTCGCCGCCGCCGGATCGCATCGCCGTCGCGGTGATCCGCTTGCCCAACACCGGCCCATCGCCCGTGGCGAGGTAGCGCTCCAGGCCCGCGTAATGCTGCGCGCGCAGGTGCGGCGGGACGAGCAGTTCGCCCATCTTCTTCCCGAACACCTCGCCTCTCTGATAGCCGAACATCCGCTCGGCAGCAGGGTTGAACTCAATGATGCGGTCGTCGTGGTCGATGGCCACAATCGCATCGAGGGCGGTCTGCAAGATGGCGACGTTGTTCGCTTCGGTCTGCAGCCGATCCTGCTCGGCCAGTTTCCATTCGGTGCGGTCCCGGATGATTTTGGCGAAGCCGCGGAGCTTGCCGCGCTCGTCCCACAGCGGAGTCATGACGCCGCTCGCCCAGAACCGGGTGCCATCTTTCCGCATGTGCCAACGATCGTCTTCTCCTCGGCCGACCTTTAGCGCCTGCTGCACCTCCTGCTGCGGCGCTTGCTGCTCAATGTCTTCGGGCGTGAAGAACTGGTCGGCCAACTGGCCGAGAATTTCCCCTTCCTGGTAGCCCAATAGCCGCTCGGCACCGGCGTTCCAGGTTTGCACCCGCCGCTGCACGTCAATCGCAAAAATCGCATAGTCCTGCACGTTTTCGGCCAGCAGGCGCAGGAGCTCGCCTTCGTGTGCCGCTCGATCTGCCGCAGGATTTTCGGCCATGAAAAGAATCGAAAAAGACAACCGCTCGGCTCGTTGGCTCCGTCGGTGCAAGAAGAATAGTGGCCCGAAATGAGGCCATGAAGAATTATTATACCGGCAATTCGCCTCGGGACACCGCCTGATCGTCCTCCCAGTCCGCTCCCGACGCCAAACGGCTCCGAGAGGGGGTGCGAATCGCGGGTCCTGGCATGGCTGTTGCATCTCTACGAGCCGTCGATCGACACGCTCGATCGAGAGAACCAGGAGTGCGCAGCATGTCCCCCAGAATCCGAAAGCGGCTCCCCCAGCGCCGCACGTTATACGAACTGGTGGCCGAGTCAGAACGGCGCCGCTTACTGATCGGCTACGCCCCGAAGACGTGGGACGGGCTGATTACCACCGTCCGCAGAAACGCCGGCGCCATCGTCCGCGCGACGGCGTACGACACGCTGCAGCGCACCGCCACGCACGCGGCGGCCACCGCCACCGGCTGGGTCATCACCTTCACCGGCCGCACCCAGCGCCAAGCGCGCAGCGGCGGCGAACTGGCCGCGCTGGGAGGCGAGTAGCGGCTTCCCTAGCCCCGCCGGCAGAATCGCCAGCGCCTCTACAGGAGCGACCGGCTGCGAATCGGCCCCATCCGCCGCGTGGCGGCTCTACTGAAGCGCGTCGGCGGGAAGAATCTTCCCATCAGCGCGGCTGCCGAGACGGCTGAAAGTGAGCGGATCGACCCCGGCGCTCACGAAGCGCACCGCGCCGTCACAAAGCGAGATCTGACACCCGCCGGCGTGCGCGCTGCCAAAGCGCCAGGCATCGACGACGCCGACGGTATCTTGCAGCGGAGTCAGGCTGGCGCTGGGGTTGCTCGGATAGTATGTCGTCCAGCGGTGGGTGTCGTTATTATGGCTCATCGTGAAGGTCTGGTTATCGCCTCTGTCCTGGCCCGTCAGATAGTCGGTGGGACAAAGATATTTTTCACCCACGAGCAGCGTGTTCGAGGTGCCGTCGCGCACCTGGGCGATGGTGACCCTGCTGCGCACGAAGGCAATGCCGGTATGGTCGCTAAAGTCGGGCCACTCGAAGCTAGGAGATTCTCCCTCGGCAACCGTCTTTGGACAGGGCGGCTGCTGCGCACGGCTGAACGAGGCCGCCCGATCGGTCGAGGACGTATTGATCGCGTAATCGGCGCGAGCCAAGCTCGGCCGGCGTTCGGCTCCGCAATAGCCCCACTTATCCTGGTTCGGATTGGCGAACCGCCGCGCGCTGCGCCGGCTCGGGCAGATGAGCCCGACCAGCGGCGTTTGCGTCACGTCCCCGGCCAGGACTAGCTTCTCGGCCGCGGTCTTCCCTTTTCCAAGATCGTGAAGCGGCGCTTGCTCCAGGTAGGGCAGCAGATTGTAGAGCCATCCGCCGTGCTGCTCGGGCCCAAAGCCCCGGTCGGGATCGCCGCCGGCCCAACCCCATCCCCAACCACCCGTCGGAAAATGCCCGTGCATTTCGTGATGCACCAGGCAAGCGAGGGCAAGCTGCTTGAGATGGTTTTGGCACTGCACGCGCCGCGCCGCCTCGCGCGCACTCTGCACGGCCGGCAGCAGCAGAGCGATCAAGATTCCGATGATGGCGATCACGACCAACAGCTCGACGAGCGTAAAGCCCGGCGTAGGCGGGGTTGAAGGAGCCGGTCGTTGAGGAGGTGCTTCCATGATGCCTGGTCGAGCCGAGGAAACGGCGGTGAACTAGGCCGCCCTGCTCCGCTTGGTCAGCCTGCCTCGGCCGAGGAACAACAAAGCCCCCCCCATCCCCAACAAGGCGAACGTGGCAGGCTCGGGAGCCGGAAGCGAAACGATCTGGATTCCGGTGATCGCGGCGCGCCCCACATGGGCACCGGCGTTCAGGGTGAAGCTGCTGCCGTGGACTTCTTCAAAGACGACATAGTTGGAATCGAGCGTGGCCAGTGCCGCCGTCGTGCCCGTCGCCTGAACGAACTGGGGATTGGCCCGATCGACAAAGTTCAACTGGTCGTCTTCCCAGCCAAAGATGCTCTCCGCGCGCGGGGAGAGGAGCTTGATCTCGTGGCGGCGCGGCACCATGCCGTCGTTGTTCTTTTGGTTGCTGTCAAAGTAGACCAAGACGTTGTAGCCGTACGCGGAAAAATCTCCAGACAGTCCACTGACGGTGATGAAGCCGTTATCGCTGGCGCGAATGCCTAGCCAGCCGTTCATCATCGTCTTGTCGCCCGAACTGTACGGTCCCTCGAAAGCATTTCTGAAAGAGACCCCCGCATAGTAGCTGAGTCTGGCGCTCGTCGCGCCGTTCTCGGAATCGTGAAGCGGGAGATTGGAGCCACTGACCGAGGTTGCCAAGTGGGCATGGCTCGCGACGTGGTTCCAGTTTTGCACTGGGAGGACGCCCGCCACTTGGCTACTGGTCATGGGATCGCCGCTCCCGGCCAGGTCGATGCTGATCACGGCCGCTGCGCAAGGGCTGCCGAACAGATGCATGACAACTGCGGTGACGGTCGCCAGAGAAATCGGGGTAAGTCGGTTTCGGCACTTCACGCGAGGCTCCTTCAAGAGATTAGCGCGCAGTCCGGCGCGTCAGGGAACGGCCGAGGCTGCATCGGGGGAACGCGGCCGGCGAGCATCTTCGTCGGCCCGGGTTGGGGAATCGGTGGTCGCGGACCGTGCCCCGACCTCCTCCCGAGTGGACTCCGGAACAATCTGGATTCCGCACACCGCGGCGCGGCGCGTGCCCGCTCCGCCGGTAAGTGTGAAATGCGGAGAGGTCAGACCACGGAAAACAACATAGTTGCCGATGCGTACCTCATCCACGGATTCACTTGTCGCCAGCACGAAGCGCCCGCCAAAGTTGCTCGGCTGCTCTTTGACGACCCGCCTCTGGCCGTCGATCGTGAAGTGCATGACCCGCGCATGGGGAGCCACGAAGTTAGAATCGCAGTAGATATAAACGTCGTACCCGGAACGGGTGACCCAATCCGGCAGGTTGCGGATCGAAATGAACTCGGGGATTCGTCGCGTTCCAGGATCGGCCAGCCCGGCCCAACCGTCCATGAGACGGAAGTTCCCGTAGCGCGGCAGGCCACTATTCCAGCCAAAGTAGGCGATTTGATACTGGAGTTCCGCGCCC
>CAYZVT010000042.1:0-18721 GCA_964481585.1 uncultured Pirellulales bacterium | reverse complement strand
CACGCAGGCGAGCAAGGTTAGCACGAAGTACGGCCAGACTGCGGGACCAGCGACCATCAGTGCGGCCAAGCCGATGCAGAGCACCAACAGCAGGCCATTGACGACCTGTTGCCCAGGAAAGCTGAACGGCTTTTTGAAAACGGCCAGTTCTTCGAGCTTGCCGCAAGCGATGAGCGAGCCGGTGAGCGTCACCGCGCCGATCAGCCCCGTCGCCGCGGCGGCGATAAGCTGTTGGGCCAACTCGCCGCCGGCGACTTCGAGCGTGCCGTCGAGCAGGGCGGGGCGCATCTTCCACAGTTCCGCACCGGCCACCAGCACCGAAGCGCCGCCGCCAAAACCGTTGAACAGCGCCACCAGTTGCGGCATCTGGGTCATCTGCACCTTGACCGCCGCCACCACCCCCAGCCCCGCACCAACGGCCAGGCCGATGAGGATCACGGGCAGCGCCACGATCTCGGCCGCCAACAGCGTCACGACGACGGCCACGAGCATGCCGAGTGAGCCGAGCAAGTTGCCGCGCACGGCCGAGCGCGGGTGGGTCATGCCCTTGATGCCGAGAATGAACAGCACCCCGGCGAGGAGATAGCCGTAGTTGGCGATCGACTCTGGGACGAGTTGAGCGAGTAGCGTCACGAGGATTAACCCTTCTTGCGGAACATGCCCAGCATGCGATGCGTCACCAGAAAACCGCCGACGACGTTGACGGTCGCCAGCACGACGGCCAGGAAAGCGAGCGTCGTGGCGAACCAGCCCCCGCCGCACAACACGGCCCCCACGAGCGTCACGCCGCTAATGGCGTTCGAGCCGCTCATCAGCGGCGTGTGCAGCGTCGGTGGAACCTTGGTGATGATCTCAAAGCCGACGAATACAGCGAGCACGAAAATGATAAGGCCGATGTCGAGTGTCATGTGATGTCTCGCAGAGTGATGGGGAGGCCGGCTACGAGCGACGAGCGACGGGCTGTAGGCTAGGAGCTGTAGGCTGGTTGCGTTTTTGTGAAGAAACCTTTCGCCCCTGGCGGCCAGGCCGGTTCGCGCTTGCGTAACAGCTAGAGCGCGGTGTGCTCTAGCAGCTTATCTATTCGAGCGGAATCCCTTCGTCATCCTCCTCGCTCGCTGCCGGCTCGGGAGCTGCTGCGCCGAGTCCGAGTAGTTCGCGCAAGCGCGGGTGCGTGACTTGGCCGCCTCGGCAGACGAGCGTTTCGCGGGTGATTTCGTCGTCGAGATTGATTTCGAGCCGGCCGTTTTTCGTGAGATGCGCCAGCAGCGTGGCGACGTTCTTGGCGAACATTTGGCTGGCATGCAGCGGCACTTCGGCCGCCAGATTCGTAGGCCCCAGGATCGTTACGCCATGGCAGACGACCGTTTCATCGGCGACGGTCAGCTCGCAGTTGCCGCCGCGCTCGGCTGCCAGGTCGACAATCACCGAGCCGGGCTGCATGCCTTGCACGGCCTCGGCCGTCACCAGTCGCGGCGAGGGCTTGCCGGGAATGGCGGCCGTCGTGATGACCACGTCGCTGTCGGCCACGACGCGGGCCATCAGCGCGCGCTGGCGGCGGTAAAAATCTTCGTCCATCGCTTTGGCGTAGCCGCCCGCCCCTTCGGCAGCGGCCGTTTCGAGCGGCATCTCGACAAACTTCGCGCCGAGGCTTTCGACTTGCTCTTTCACGGCCGGCCGCACGTCGTAGCCATGCACGATCGCGCCGAGCCGCCGCGCCGAGGCGATGGCTTGCAAGCCCGCCACGCCCGCGCCAATCACAAACACTTTGGCGGCCGTAATCGTGCCGGCGGCGGTCATCAGCATCGGAAACATTTTGGGGAGTTGATTGGCTGCCAGCAGCACGGCTTTGTAGCCGGCGATCGTGGCCATCGACGAGAGCACGTCCATGCTCTGCGCGCGGGTAATGCGGGGGATCATTTCGAGCGCAAAGAGCGTCGCTTCGGTCGTGGCGATCTCTTGCACCGCTTGCGGCGCGCCGAGCGGATCGACCATGGCAATTAGCACTTGGCCGCGGCTGAGCTGCTCGCGCTCGGCTCCAGCGGCGTTGGGGTTGGCCCCGGCGGCGCGAACCTGGATCACGATGTCCGACTGCCAGACCTGTTCGCGGTCGCTGAGCCGCGCCCCGCGTTTTTCGTACTCCTCGTCGAGATAGCCCGCCGCAGCGCCGGCGCCGCGCTCGACCACGACATGCAGCCCGGCCTTCGTCAGCAGCGGTACCGTGGCCGGCACGGCGGCCACCCGCCGTTCGCCGGGAAAAGTCTCTTTGGGCACGCCGACAATCATGATCTGCCTACTCAGCGTTTACTGTGGAGGGCGGGAGAGCCGCCGTGCAACCGTAGCTCAAAGGGCGTTGCCGGAGGGGGAAAGACGAGTTCTTCGCCCCGGTTTCGACCGATTTGGCCTTCGAGCCTACCACAACCCATGCTAGCTGTAACTGGCGACTTGCACCAACCCCACCCGAAAGGAGGATGGCTACAGCCATCCTTCCCGCGCAGGCGGCAATCCAGTCCAAGCGGCTCACGGAGTCGCGAATTCCGCGGCGCAGGGTCTACCGCCTAGATTCCCGCCTGCGCGGAATGACGGCTTTGCGGGAAGGGAGACTTCCTGCCCAGTCGGCAGTTTTCCTACGAGCACTTGTCTGCTTTGCCGACAATAGGTAAACTGTCCGTTTCCCTCTCGACCCGGCGAAGCTCGCCGGGGTAGGTGGTCGCATGCCGTGATCGCCGGGAACTGCCTTAGCAAGAACATACCAGCTTAGCGAAATTTAGTGGAACGTAGCATGAAGACCTACATGGCCAAGCCGGGCGAACTGGAGCAAAAGTGGTGGCTCGTCGACGCCACCGATAAAGTCGTCGGCCGGCTGGCAAGCGATATTGCCGTGATTCTGATGGGCAAGCATCGCCCGACCTACACCCCCCACGTCGACACCGGCGATTTCGTCGTCGTCGTCAACGCCGAGAAGCTCGTCTTCACCGGCAACAAGTGGGAGCAGAAGAAGTACACCTGGTACACCGGCTATCCGGGGCTGCGGTCGATCACGGCCGAACAGCGCAAGGAGCGTAAGCCCGAGATGATCTTGGAAGAAGCCGTGCGTCGGATGCTGCCGAAGAACAAGCTGGCGAGCAAAATGCTCTCGAAGCTGAAGGTCTACGCCGGCAACGACCATCCGCATCAAGCCCAGATGCCCGAACCGAAAGAGCTGGGCGTGAAATAGCCGCCCGAGCCGCCCCTTCAAAACCGAACCGTAGTTGAGGATGCTTTTTCATGGCAACTGCCAGCAAAACCCAAGACCCGAACGTGGTGCTCGGCACCGGCCGTCGCAAAACGTCGGTCGCCCGTGTGCGGCTTCGTTCGGGCAACGGCACGATCACGATCAACGGCCGCGCGCTCGATGAGTTCTTCGTCAACGAGCAACAGCGCAACGCCGTGCTCGCCCCGCTGCAAGAGACCGGCCGCGCCGATCAGGTCGATGTCACGGTCCGCGTCGACGGCGGCGGCATCACCGGCCAAGCCGGTGCCTGCGTGCTCGGCATTGCTCGCGCGCTGAAGAAGATGGACGAGGCGCTGGAAGAAGCGCTCCGCGACGGCGGCTACCTGACCCGCGACAGCCGGATGCGCGAGCGCAAGAAGTACGGCCTCCGCGGCGCCCGCCGTGGCACGCAGTTCTCGAAGCGCTAACGCCGCTCTCGCGCACCGCCACCAATCGAAACGGAGTGCAGCCCCGCGCGCTGCACTCCGTTTTTTATTGCGCCCCCGGTGGCGCACCGCGCTAACCCAGGGGTGGCGGGGGCGCACCGCGATAGCGGAAGCCCCCGAGGCGCAAGAGGGCGGAGGGCGGAAAGTGCAGGGGTGGCTCGGCTACTCTGGCTGGCGTTGAGACCGTTCGTGGCAAGCCGTGCAACTGCGGGTGAGCGTGCTCAGTGCGGCGGGGGCGGTGCCGGGGCGGGATTGGTTGTGGCACTGCGTGCAGCACTGCAGCGCGTGGTAGTCTTCGCTCTGCGGCGACTCGGCCGGGAACGTCGTGCGGGTGAGATCGAGCCGGCTGCCGAAGCACGCCGGGACCAGCGCCAGAGCGCGGAGCGCGGCGACTTGCTCCGCCGAGCGCGGCGGCTGCTGGGCGGGCGGCGCGGGCGGAGTGATCGGCAGCCGCTTGGACCAAGTACGCTCCGAGGAGGACGGCGCGGCGGCATCCGTTAGAACGGGCTTCTCAGAGACACCGGCCGAGCGGAGCACCAAGGCCAGCAGCACGCCCACCAGGACCGCCGCCGCCAGCCGCGAGGCGGGCTGGTGCAGGATGCGCGTCCAACGCTTCGGCGGCGCCTGCATCACGGGCCTTGCCGCCGGCCGGCGGACCGCCACTTGCGTCGGCCGGCCGCGCGACGCGCTGGGGGCTGGACGCAGCTCGCCCCAATAGCCGGGCAAGTACCGGCTTTCATCGGCGGGTATCGCTTCTTCGTCCATCTCGAATGCCGGGCGGAGCGCTTCGGCAAGCCGATAGCAGCCAGGGCAGGTGCTCAGATGCGCTTCGACCTGCCGGTCGCTGGGATGGCCGGTCGGGAAGGGGCCGCGCGTGAGGATGGCGAAGACGAGATCACAGTTCATCGAAAGGAGGCTCCCACACCGCCTGCTTCACAGCGGAAGAAGAAAAAGCGTCTTGGCCTCAAGGCCCGGCATCCGCCCGCCCCGACGGATGCCGTCCGCGACCAACGGGAGTTGGCCGCGCCCTTGAGAAAGTTGGGAATCGCCGTAGCGGCTTTGGGGGAGAGCACGCAAGGCTTCTGAATGCTGCTCGTCAGCCGCCGGCTCGCTTTGGCTCCGGCCGTCGATTCTTTGTCAGGCGCCGCCACACCGAGGAGGCTGCGTTTGATCTCAAGAACGAACGGAGGAGGAGCCAGAGAGAAAGGCCATCGGTGTTGACCGCGTTATTCTGGCCTAAATGGCCAGCCCGTTGCAACCGATTTTTCTCAGGAAATTCCCTACGCCTCGCTAGCACTGCCAGCAGCATCCCGACCCCTGCTGCGCCCGGGCGAAAACTCGGCAAACGGTCGTCAAAGCTGCTAAGCTAGAGTCAGCGCAGGCACAGGCAGTAGCGGTTAGCTATCAGCCATTAGCAATCAGCGGTCAGCAAACACGTCCTTCCCGCGCAGCGGGAGTCCCGTCCCCGATCCCGGCGCTTTCCCTAGAGCGCCGAAGCGGCGAACCGGCTCTGGCGGCCTGGGGCGGAAAGGGGACCAGCAGACCGTCACAGTTAAGCGCAGTGCGCTCAAATCCCCCCTCCAACATCCACCATTCCCGAGAAGCCCCATGTCGCTGCGTGCGGTCTTGCTGTTGCTACTGGTTCTGCCTGCTCCGCTCGCTGTGGCCGAGGAGCCGGCGGCGCGGCCGAATATCGTCTGGATCAGCGCGGAAGATCTAAGCCCTGACCTGGGCTGCTACGGAGACGAGTACGCACATACGCCGAGCCTGGACCGCTTAGCGGCGGAAGGGGTGCGCTACACGCGGGCGTTTTCCCATGCCGGCGTTTGTGCCCCGGCACGGTCGGGAATCATTACCGGGATGTATCCGCCCTCGATCGGCACGCAACACATGCGCTGCCAGGGGCATCTGCCGCCGTACGTGAAGTGTTTCACCGAGTACCTGCGCGATGCCGGTTACTACTGCACGAACAACGGCAAGACCGACTACCAATTCGATCCGCCCCAGTCGGCCTGGGACGCGAGCAACAACCAAGCCCACTGGCGCAACCGCCAGCCGGGGCAGCCGTTCTTCGCGGTCTTCAATTTCATGACGACCCACGAGAGCCAGATCCGCACGCCGAAGGCGGCGGGGCGAATGCTTGACCCGCAACTGCGGCATGATCCGGCCGAGGCGAAGCTGCCCCCTTACTATCCCGACACGCCGGTGACGCGCGCCGACTGGGCCTACCATGCCGACAACGTCACGGCGCTGGACCGGCAGGTGCAAACGGTTCTCGATGAATTGGAAGCAGCCGGGCTGGCCGACGATACCATCGTCTGGTTCTGGGGCGATCATGGCCGTGGTCTGCCCCGCGCGAAGCGGTGGGTGTACGACTCGGGAATCCACGTGCCGCTCTTAATTCGCGTTCCTGAAAAGTGGCGCAAGCTCGCTTCGCCCGGCAATCCCGACGCGGTGGCGCCCGGCTCGGTGAACGAGGAACTGGTGGCCTTCGTCGATTTCGCTCCCACGATGCTCTCGCTTGCCGGCGTGGAGATTCCCGCTCATTTGCAGGGCCAGGCGTTCTTGGGGCCGAACAAAGCGCCGCCCCGCGAGTACATCTACGCCCACCGCGATCGGATGGACGAGCGCTACGACCTGATCCGCGCGGTGCGGGACAAGCGCTACAAGTACATTCGCAATTACCTGCCTGAGGTGACGCGCGCGCAACACATCCAGTACATGGACCTGATGCCGACGATGCAAGAGATGCGGCGGCTGTTTGCCGCTGGCGAACTGAGTGGCCCGCAGCTTCAATTTTTCGCGCCGTCCAAGCCGCTTGAGGAGCTATACGACACGCAAGCCGACCCGCACGAAGTCGACAATCTGGCGGGCGATCCGCAGTATCGTGACGTGCTCCAGCGGCTCCGCGCGGCGCACCGGGCCTTCATGCGCGAGAGCGGCGACACCGGGCTGCTGCCCGAAGGGGAACTGGATCGCCTGAAGCAGCCGAACGACTGGCGCGAAAAGCTGGCCCAGAGCGAATTGCTCCAGCGGCTGCTGGAGTTCCGCGCGCTCGACCACCAGGGGGAGAAAGCCTGCGCGGCTTATCTTCAAGCGCTGCGCGATCCGGCGGCGGCCCTTCGTTATTGGGCGGCGATCGGGCTGCGTCGCTCGTGTCCGGCGAACCTGCGCGACTCCGCCCAGACAGCGATCCGCCCCTTGCTGGCAGATCCGTCGGCGAGCGTCCGCGTTGCCGCCGCCGACACCCTTTGCCGGTGGGGGGCAGCCGACGCAGGGCTGCCGGTGCTGGTCAGCGTGCTGAAAGAGGGTACCCCCAATGAGCGGCTGCTAGCGGCTGGCGCGCTCGACCAGCTCGACTCCGCCGCGCGCCCGGCGGAGGAGGAACTGATCGCCGCAACGAAAGACCAGTACCGGTATGCGCGCGACGTGGCCGACACCGCCGTGCGGCAGTTGCAGGCACGCCGGTCGCGGTAGGGAGAGCGGCCGCGAAATTTCCGCCGAACAGGTGTTTGCGTCGTCCCCCGCGCGTATACTTTCGTCTAGGCGCCCGCCGCAGCGTTTCGCGTGCGCTCCCTCGACCGTGCGCACGGGAGCGAAGGTCTTTCCAATTCGAGCGGCGTCAGAACAGGTCTCGGCTCACGCACTCCTCGCGGAGCAACGTCGAGGGAATGCGCCTTTCCCGCGCCGGCTCGCGAGAAACATCTCAATGCTCCGGTCTTCACTGGCAGGCAGGCGCGCGGCGGTTCCAGCCGCGACTAGGACGCGCGACCGCTGCCAAACGATGGCGATCTTTCCTCCACGTGTTGCGTATGCCCTCCCAACCGATATCCTCAGCGTCGCGTGACGAAGGCACGGAGCTTTCTGCCGGCCACGGCGCCTTGCCGATCGAGGCGTCGCTGCTGCGGACGCTGCTGGAAAGTTGTAGCGTACCGATCGCGGCTCTGGACGACGGCTACCGCTATATCGCCATCAACCGCGCCTATCGCGAAGAGTTCTCGCGAATCTTTGGCGTGCGACTTGAGCTGGGGGATGACGTTCGCGACGCGATGGCCCGCGTCCCCGAAGACCAGCAGCGCGCCGCCGAACTGGTCCGGCGGGGACTGGCCGGGGAAGAGTTTACCGTCGAAAGTCTTTTCGGCGATCCGGCGCTGCAGCGGGCCGTCTACCAGATCACCGTCAACGCGCTCCGCGACGAAAGCGGCCGGCAGTACGGCCTCATGCATCTGGTGCAGAACGTCACCGAACGGGTCGAGGCCGTCCGCGCGCTGGCCGAGCTGAATGAAAATCTCGAACAGCAAGTCCGCGAGCGGACCGCCGCGCTCGAAGCGGCGCTCGACGAGGTACGCGACCGCGAACGGCGGATGCAAGCGGTGATTGGCCACATGGCCGAGGGCGTCATCATCCTCGATGCCGAGCATCAGATTATCAGCATGAATCAGGCCGCGCTCGACCTCTATGGCGTGCGCGACATGGAAGAAACCAAGAAGCACTTGACGAACGTGGAGTCGGTGCTCGAAGTCTGCGATCTGCCAGGCCGGGTGCTGCCGACCGAAGACTGGCCTAGCTCTCGCGCCGCGCGCGGCGAGGCCGTCCTTGGCGTTGAACTGCGCGTGCGCCGCCGCGATACCGGCCGGCAGTGGATCGGGCAGTTCAGTGCTGTTCCGATCTACGATGCCCAGGACCAGCTTATCCTGATCGTGCTGACGGTGCTCGATATCACCCGTCGCCACGAGTCGGAGCGTGCGCTGCGGGCGGAGCGAGAGTTGCTCCAGACGATCATCGACACGATCCCGGTGATGATCACGCTCTACGACCCCAGCACGAAAGTGCTCAAGTTGAACCACGAGTTCGAGCGGATTCTCGGCTGGACCAACACGGACCTCCAGCACATCGACCTGATGGAGAAGTGTTACCCCGACCCGGCCTACCGCGCGGCGGTGCGGGAGTATATGCAGTCGGCGACGCCCGGCTGGCGGGATTTGGAGTTGGTGACGCGAGGAGGCCAGGTTGTTCAAGCCTCTTGGGCCAATATCCGCCTTTCGGACGACCGCCGCGTGGGGATCGGCATCGACATTACCGAGCGGCAGCGCGCCGAGCAAGCACTACGCGACAGCGAGCAGCGGCTGCGGCGCGCGGTGGAGGGGACTGCCGCGCCGCTGATTATGCATGCCGACGATGGGGAGTTGATCGCGGTGAGCGAGGGTCTGCTCCGCATCACCGGCTATCGCCGCGAAGAACTGCCGACGATGGAAGTCTGGCTCAGGGCCGCTTACGGCGAAGACGCCCCGGCGATTGCCGGTTTCATCAAGACCTGTTACGAGCAGTCGACTCCGCTCCGCGAAGTCGAGCGCACGGTCCGCACGCGCAGCGGCGAGCTGCGGACGTGGCTATTCAGCGCCGCGCCGCCCGAGCCGCTCCCCGATGGCCGACGCTGTTATCTGGTGATCGGCGCCGACATCACCCAGCGCAAGCAAGCCGAAGAAGCGCTGCGCAAGAGCGAAGCGGAGCTGCGCGACCGGCTGGGCGAGCTGCGGGCAATCTATGCCTCGGCCCCGGCGGGATTGTGCATGACCGATGCCGAGCATCGCTACGTGAGCATCAACGAACGGCTCGCCGCGATCAATGGCCTTGCGGCCGACCAACACCTCGGCCGCCGGCTTCCCGACTTGCTGCCGACCGCGTTGAGCAATCTCGTCCTGCCGGTGCTCCAGCAGGTGCTCGACTCGGGCCAGCCCGTGACCGACGTGGAACTCGAAGCCGCCGCGCCTGCCGAGCCACTGCTGCGGAAATATTGGCTGGTGAGCTGCTTCCCCGTGCGCGATCCATCGGGCCGCGTGCGGGGGGTTAACTCCGTGATCCACGACATCACCGAGCGCAAACGGGCGGAACGGGCCTTGGCCGAGAGCGAACGCCGCTTTCGCCAACTCGCCGACGCCATGCCGCAGATCGTCTGGATCGCCGGCGGCGACGGAGGCTATGAGTACGTCAACGAAAAATGGGAAGAATTCAGTGGCGAGGGCTTTGAGGGAGCGGCGGGCCGCCAGTGGCAACGCCGCGTGCATCCGAACGATCGCGCTCGCGTGCAGCAAGCCGACCAAGCCTTTGCACAAGGCGAGATCTACGAAACCGAGTACCGCCTCCGCCGCAAGGACGGCCGTTATCGCTGGCTTCTCTCGCGCGGCTTGCCGATCCACGACGCCGGCGGACGCATTATCGGATGGTTCGGTACCTGCACCGACATTCATGTCACGAAGCAGGCCATGGAACAGCTTCGCCAAAGCCAGCGGCGGCTACGCGAGCTGAACGAGACGCTGGAGAAGCGCGTCGTCGAGCGGACCTTCAAGCTCCAGCGGCGCACCGAGCAACTGCGTCTGCTCACCCAGCAGTTGACCGAAGCGGAACAGCGTGAGCGCAAGAAGCTCGCACAGATGCTCCACGACGGGCTGCAACAGATGCTCATCGCGATCAAGATGCGGATCGTGATGCTCACCGACCAGGTCGTCGAAGGACCGTGGCGCGCGGATTGCGCGAAGCTGACCAGCATGGTGGATCAAACCGTGCAAGTCTCGCGCTCGCTCGCCATCGAGTTGAGTCCGCCGATTCTGTACGATTCCGATCTGCCCGAAGCGCTCGAATGGCTGGCCCGCTGGTTTGAGAAGAATCATGAGTTCCGCGTGCACGTGGAGCAGGTGCGGACGCTTCCCGCGCTGCCCGAAAGTGCGAAGCTGTTTCTGTTTCATGCGGTGCGCGAGCTGCTGTTCAACGCGGTCAAACATTCGGGAGAAAAGGCGGCTCGGGTTCGGCTCGGCGCACAAGATGACGTGACACTGCGCGTCGAGGTAAGCGACCAGGGACGCGGCCTTGATGCTCGACAACTCGAAGACGATGAGTCGGTGCCCGAGCAGTTTGGGCTGCTCAGCATCCGCGAACGGCTCGAAGCGCTCGGCGGAACACTGCATGTGCAATCGGCGCCCCAGAAGGGAGCAACGTTCACGATCCTGCTGCCGATCCTCAGTGAACGCAGTGACAGCGAGCGCCGCGCGTTCGCCGAGACGCTCGACGCCGAGGCGGCAGCGGCCAAGCCGGCGGGCCAACAGCGCGTCGTGCGCGTGCTCGTCGTGGACGACCACGAGATCGTCCGCGAAGGGCTGGTGATGATGTTGCGCCAGCAGCCGAACTTCGAGGTGGTCGGCGAAGCGGCCGACGGGGCCGAAGCCGTGAACCTGGCCCGTCAACTCGAACCGGACGTGGTCATCATGGACGCGAGCATGCCCCGCGTGAACGGCATCGAAGCCACCCGCCAAATCAAGCAGAGCCACCCCCAGATCGAGATCATCGGGCTCTCGCTGCACCAGCAGGAAGACATGGCCAACGCCATGCGCGAGGCCGGCGCGCGGGCGTATCTGCAAAAGGACGGCCCTTCGGGCACGCTGTTCGCCACGATCCGCCAACTCTGCTCGCCGTAGCGATAGGGTGGATGGTGGATGGGAGGGTGGCGGGGGCGCACCGCGAGGGACGGAAGCCCCCGGCGAGCGGTAAGCCGTCAGCTATTAGCTGTTAGCTATAGGCTATCAGCGGTCAGCAAGGCGCGTCTCGGCCGCAGCGGCTGCGAGACTTGCCGTAGCAGCCGGCGGGCAAGTCGCTACAATGGGGCAACATTTTCCCGAGCGACCCATCGAGGAGCCTCTGCGATGCTCAGCCAAGTGATGCAAGACGCGATCAACGACCAAATCAACAATGAGTTCTACTCGTCCTACACCTACTTGGCGATGGCCGCCTACTGCGAGCACCAACGCTTTACCGGCTGTGCCCGCTGGCTCCGCCTGCAAAGCCAGGAGGAGTACGGTCACGGCATGCGGTTGTACGATTTTTTGATCGCACGTCAGGGCGAGGTGCAACTGAAAAGCATCGACATGCCGCCGGAGAAGTTCAAGTCGATCGTCGCGGTCTTCGAAATGGCGCTAAAAAATGAGCAGGAAGTCAGCAAGCGGATCGACGCCCTCTATGAATTGGCCTTCACCGAAAAGGCTTTTTCGGCGCTGGTCGAACTGGAATGGTTCATCACCGAGCAGGTAGAAGAGGAAAAGAGCGTCGGCGAGATCGTCCACAAGTTCCATATGGTAAAAGACGATCCGGCGGCGCTGCTCGACCTGGACCGCGAATTGAGCCAGCGTTCGACGATCGATGGGGGATCGGCGCGGGCCTGAGCCGGTAGCGAGCCGCGCAGGCCGTCCCGCGCAGGCGAGAATCGAGAGCGAGCAGGCTTTGCGTAGCTCTAGCGCCAGACCAGCTATCCGGCCTGGCGGGCGAAAGGGCGAACTACCTGCCGTCGCACAACCCCTCCATTTGGGGATAGCAAAGCGGATTGCAGTCGCTACATTGGGCCTTGGAACAGAGAAGCTGCGCCCGCCCCTGCGCCGGGTCTGCCCCCGGCCTCCATCGCGTTCGCGACTTCTTACGGTCTTTCGCGTCGGCTCCCGTTGCCATTTTGGAGGAGTCCCAGCTAATGCGTCAGAACTTGGGGCGAGGACTGTTGAGCCTCGCCGTTGCGTACAGCGTTCTCGGCGGCGCGGTCCTGGCGGCGAACTATGCGATGGACGATGCCGAGTTGCTCGGCCCGAATCCGCCGCGGGTGATTGATCTGGAGTACATTCCCGGCGCCGCCCCGGCCAGTCAGCCGGCCTCGACCAAACCGGCGACTCTCGCCCCGGCCGCGCCGGCGCGAGCGGCCAAGCCGGACAGGGCAGGGCAAGCGGCGAGTGACAACGGCCGCTGGGCGATTGCCTCAGGCGTGCTCTTGGCCGGTTCGGCTCTCGCGGCCGCCGCGCTCGGCTTTCTGCTCACCCGCATCTCATTCGGCGGACGCGAGCCACGACAAAAAATGCCGATCGCGCCTCGCCCACCGCTTTGATAGCGATCAGCTCTCGGCGGTCAGCGGTCAGCTTTCCGAGCACACTGCCTTTCCCTTCTCGCGTGCGCTTTATAACTCCACGCCGAGCTTCTCGGCACGCAGTCGCAGCGCTCGCTCGAAGTAGGGAAAGGGAATCGGCTGCTTGGTGCGCGCCCAAAGATAGGTGCTATCGACCACCGACAGCGGCAGCTTGCCTTTTTCGACGTGCTCGACCACCGAGTCGATAAAGGCGAACTCCTGCGGCCGGCGTGCCCGCAGATCCTTTTCGAGCCGCTCTTCGAGCGTCGCCAGTTCCAGCGCCACACTCGGCGCGGCAGCCACGAGCAGCACCAGCGCCGCGAGCAAGGCTCGCGCGGCGCGCAGCGAAACGGTTGCCGTCATCGGCCACATCCTCCCGTCAGAGGCAAGAGCCGGGCGAAATGCCGCTCCGGCGGGCAAAACCTACAAAAACCGGCCCCATCGGGCAATGCGAGCTGATCGCTTGCAATGGGGTAGTGTCCTAACAGTGTGTTGCTGGGAGGGGCGCTCGTGCGGCACCAGTCACCCCCAACATGGACGTTCCCCTGTAGCAGTTGTATACTACCTGCCTTCTAGCACCTTGGCCGATCTGGAGGTGGGGTATGTTCGATCGTCATCATTACGTGCCGATTTTAAAGTCGAAGCTGGGAGAGCTTTGGGCGTTGCGCCAGCTCCCTGCGGCCTGCAAGGAAAAGGTTACTCCGCTTTTTGAGCTAGACAACATCCCCAAACCTCGAAAACCGTCTACGAAGCCCACCAAAAAGCCAGCGAAGCGAAAGAGGAAGCCAAAGCCACCCGCTACCCTAGCAACGCATTTAGAGTCAAAGTGCCGCAGCTTGGCAAAGTCCTGGGGCACAAGCAGGCCATTTTTTGTTGATCTGTGCTGGATTAAGAATGCAACACCGGAAGCAGTTCATGCGACGTACGAAGCGATGCGTTCGGCATCACTTAAGGCGATTCCTGTCATAAGGGTGACCAACGATACAGCAATATTGGAGGCCGTGGCCGATGATATCGCAAAAGACAAACGAGGAGCCATGCTTCGCGTCACGCCCTCTCACTTGTCAACGCCGCACTTAATCGCAGCGACTCTTAGCACGTTAGGCGTAAAGCCATCCCAGGTGCATTTTCTTCTCGACTACGGGGCCTCATCCATGTCGCTTGAGCGCGACCTGAGCATAATCCCCACTCTCTTGTCATGGGCCACTTTATCGGCGGCCTCCGCAGCGTTTCCGCCATCACTGAAAGACTATCCCCACAAGGAATGGCGCGACGTGCCGCGGTTGGATGTAATGAGCTGGAAGAAGGGACTTCGCGGCGATGCTCGCAGGTTTCCTTCATTCTCGGACTATACCGTGCGCGCCCCCGGCGCGCCGCCGACCGGGGGAAATCCGCCAGTCGTTGTGCGCTATACCTGCGGTAAGAAATGGATCGTTCGGCAGGACGGATACCACATGGAAGGCGACTCGCCCGAAATGCAGACGATCTGCAAAAGCCTTGTGCGACGAGATGAGTACTGCGGAGAACACTTTAGCGCCGGCGACCGAGAGTTTCAGCGCATCGCTGACGGCTCAACTACCACTGGAGGACCGACTACATGGTTGCAGTGTGCCGTTAATCATCACGTAGAATTTGTTGTCGCCAAGGACATTACCTAGCCTTGAGTGCTACCCGCACCTCTTCCATGATCGTGTTTTTCGGAAGTGTTTCGAGCAACGCCCAGAGATCACGCGCAACAGCATTGCGCTGATACGCGATGTGGTTGTTTCGAAGTGCGTCAACTACTTCCTGCTTCCATAGCAAGCGGACGAGGGCCTGCTTATCTGTGTTGGGATTGCGTTGTGGTTGCCGAATGTCTTGTAGGATTGCATCGCCACCTGGGGCGCATTCCGCAAGAATAATTCCCCATCTGCGAGGCACAGCATCCTTGATTCGCTTGAGGTGTTTCTTTGCTACCACAACGGAGCAGAACTCGAATACTTTCTCGTAATTCGGAACCTGCCCGCTGAGCCGAGCAAGAGAATCTCGCGTGCTTTTGATTTCATACCCAGACAGCGTGCCGTTTACGATGGCGCAATCCGCGCGCCCCCGACCCCTCGAAAGCCGCAGTTCGTGATGGACTGCGGCCGAGGGATCATGACTCAGAAAGTGGTCGATTAGTACGCTCCGAATGTCTTTGTCTAGCATGGTATGGTTATCGAACCGGGGCACACAGTTCCATTACCTACTATGCATTAAATCAGTTTTCCAAGTAGGGCGCAAGCCTCCCATCTTAACATTCTCGCCCTATCGCAAGATTTCTTGAAAAAGCTCATCAAAGCTCCAAACGTGCCCGGTCAGCCCCGCCATCATCGCAGCGCTGGGCCGCTTCTTTCCGCTGGTGCCCTTCTGGCGAGTCTGCCAGCAGAAGTTGTAGTAGGCGGCGAACATGGCGAAAGCCGCCTCTAGATCTTCGAGCTTCTTTGAGAAGCAGAGCGTGAGGCGATTGAGCCGCTTCACGAACACCCGTTGCCACTGAGAAGACTTCAAAACGAAACTGGACAAGATTCACGGCCCCTACCGAGAAATGCCACTTTTCGACCATTTTGGCGACTAGACGGCCCCGGGCGGGCTACCCGCCCCAGCAACACACTCTTAGGACACTACCTGCAATGGGCGAAAATTGACTTTTCCACCGCTTTTATGGTAGAAGTGGGGGGCGGCAAGCCATAATACTAGCAGCCGCGCCCCAGCCGGCATCGGTCCCACCTGCCCCAACACGCCCCACGCCCAGGAGAGCTGTCTATGCTCGTCATCCCAGGACAACCCGGCAAGGATCTCTGTGACCGCGAGCTGGGCGTGACGCGACGCGACCTGCTCCGCATCGGCGGCTCGGGCATGTTGGGCTTGAGCCTGGGCGGACTGTTTCAGATGCAAGCCCGCGCTGCGGAATCGGCCGGCGGCGGGCCGGGCTGGGGACGCGCGAAAAACATCATCCTGCTCTACCTGCAAGGCGGGCCGAGCCACCTTGATCTTTGGGACCCGAAAGAAAACGTGCCGGACAACGTCCGCAGCGTCTTCAAAAACATCTCGACCCAACTTCCCGGCGTGCAGTTCACCGAGCTATTGCCCAAGCTCGCGCAAGTGAACGACAAGCTGACGCTGATCCGCTCGATGAGCTACTCGCCCAACGGGCTGTTCAACCATACGGCGGCGATCTACCAGATGCTGACCGGCTACACGACCGACAAGGTCAGCCCGTCGGGGCAGCTTGAGCCGCCCAGCCCCAAGGACTACCCCAACTTCGGCTCGAACATCATCCGCCTGCGTCCGCCGCAGGTGCCGATGCTCCCGTTCGTGATGCTCCCCCGTCCGCTGCAAGAGAGCAACGTCGTCGGCAAAGCCGGCACGGCGGGCTTCTTGGGCCGCGCCTACGATCCCTACTATCTCTACCCGCCCGGCGACGACATGGATATGTCGAAGATGGATCGCATCAAGACCGACGATCTCGCCCTGCGTCCGGAAGTCTCCGTCGGCCGGCTCCAGCGCCGCGCGCGGCTCCGCGACCTGATCAACCAGGGCATGCCGACGCTCGACAGGGCGGTGGCCGACTACAATCTCAACGAGTACTACGACCGGGCACTGAATCTGATTATGTCCGGCCGCGCCCGCGATGCGTTCGATCTGAACAAAGAGTCGTCGCAGACGCGCGATCGGTACGGTCGTAATACGTTCGGCCAAAGCTGCTTGCTTGCCCGTCGGCTGGTCGAAGCCGGCACGCGCGTCGTGGAGGTCATCTGGCCGAAGGTCGCCAACAGCGACAACCACTCCTGGGACGTACACAGTGGTCTTTCCAAGCGGATGAAAACGCAAGCAGCGCCGATGTTCGACACCGGCTTTGCGGCGCTGCTGGCCGACATGGACGAGCGCGGATTGCTCGAAGAAACGCTCGTGGTGGCGGTCGGCGAATTCGGCCGCAGCCCGCAGCGGGGCGTGAGCACCTCGGGCAACAACAACAGCGACGACGGCCGCGACCACTGGCCCTACTGCTACACGGCCGCCCTGGCCGGCGCCGGGATCCGCCGCGGCTACGTCCACGGCGAATCAGACAGCACCGGCTCGGCTCCCACCCAAGACCCGGTCCACCCGGGCGAACTGTTGGCGACGATCTACCACGCTTTCGGCATCAACCCGCAGTCGATCGTCTACAACCACCTCAACCAGCCCCGCGAGCTGGTCAAAGCCAACGCCGTGACGAAGCTCTTTGCCTAAAGGCACGATCTCTTGCGCCGCTGGCGACACTGCCGCGTTCTGCGCTTTTGTTGAGGATTTTCCATGCCCGACCCGCCCCGCGAGCCATCCGTCCAGCTCGACCGCCGCATGTTTGTCGCGGCCACGGCCGGCGTTGGCGCTCAGATGGCGGGTCTCAAGGCTTGGTCGGCCGAAAAGCAGGCGGCGCTCCGCACGCGGCAGGCGATGGGCACGCGCGTGGGCGAAGTCACCGATCGCAGTGCGATCGTCTGGATGCGGCTCACAGCGGCGCGGACGCGCAAGGAAAACGGCCCGGTCGTTCGCGGCTTCCTGAACAGCAGCACCAAGCCCGCTCCGCTGCCTGGTCCGGTTGCCCAACTCGAAGGCGCTTGCCCCGGCGCGGCAGGGCGCGTGCGCGTGCGGTACGGCACTCGTCCCGATCTTGCCGATGCCCGCGCGACTCCCTGGGTCACGGTCTCCGCCGATACCGATTATGTGCATCAGTTCGCGCTCGACGACTTGCAGCCCGAGACGGTCTACCACTACGCGGCGGACACGGCCGGTCCCGAAGGCGACTCTGAGCACGCGCCGCTCCACGGCCGGTTTGAGACCGCACCGCCCGCCGACGCGTCGCGGAAGCTGAGCTTCTGCGTGCTGACCTGCTTGATGTACGCCCATCTCGACGATCCACGCGGCTACCACATCTTTCCCGCTATCGAACAACTCCAGCCAAAGTTCGTCACCTTTACGGGCGACAACGTCTATTACGATAACGAAGAGCCGCGGGCCGTGACGGCCGAACTGGCGCGCTACCATTGGCAACGGATGTATAGCCTCCCGCGCCACATCGAGCTGCTGCGCAACGTCGCCAGCTACTGGGAAAAAGACGACCACGACACGCTCCGCAACGACTGCTGGCCGGGCATGAAGCCGCAAGGCAAGCTGACGTTCGCCGAGGGGCAAGCGATCTTTCGCCAACAGGTACCGCTCGGGCCGCAGATCTATCGCACCTTTCGCTGGGGCCGGGACTTGCAGATCTGGCTCACCGACGGCCGCGACTTCCGTTCGGCGAACTATGAGCCGGATGGGCCAAGCAAGAGCATTTGGGGAGCCGAGCAAAAGCGCTGGCTGCAAGAGTCGCTGCTGGCGAGCGACGCGACCTGGAAAGTGCTCATTAGCCCCACGCCGCTGGTTGGCCCCGATCGCGCCGCCAAGAACGACAACCACGCCAACGCAGGCTTCACCTACGAAAGCCGTGTCTTTCGTCGATGGGCAAACGAGAAGCTCAGCGGCAATCTGTTTCTGATCTGCGGCGATCGGCACTGGCAGTACCATTCGGTCGACCCCGAAACCGGGCTGCACGAGTTCGCCTGCGGCGCCGGCAGCGACGAGCATGCCGGCGGCTCGCCCGGCCCCGACGCCAACTTCCACCGCTTCCACCGCGTCGGCGGCGGCTTCGTCTCCGTCTCGATCGACGGCCCGAAGATCACCTTCCGGCACCACGACGTCCACGGCCAGCCCGTCCACCAGTGGCAAACGCAGGCCTAAGCCCGCCCACTCTTCCAAACGCGACGCCTGACCGAGCCTCCGAGTGCCGCCCACCCCGTCGCGTTGCGACGGGGCTAGGGTGCTGCCGCCGGGCACGAGGCGCGCCAGTGGGAGAGGTCTTGGCGCGGCATTTGCTTTATGTAAGTCGGCCACGGGAGGCGAATTTTTCCGCGACCTGTGGGGCGTTTGCGACGTAGAATATTTCAGAGAACGGGCGGCGGCCGCCGGCTCTGACTAAACCGCCGGCCGGCCCGGTGCCGATCAATACCTCTGCCGATGGCGGCTGCCGCCGGCCGAGGCCAAAGAATCAAATCT
>CAYZVT010000041.1:0-18783 GCA_964481585.1 uncultured Pirellulales bacterium | reverse complement strand
CTTTTGTAACCGCAGTCGACGGTTTGTCTAAGGGAAAAATTCACAACCTCTCAGCAGTCAGCAAAACACGTCATTCCCGCGCAGGCGGGAATCCAGTAGGACAAGGTTAACTCTCTGATTCCCGCCTACGCGGGAACGACGGCATCGTGTCCCAGCCACGCCACCGCCGAACGAGCCTCTAGCATACCGCCTCCAGCTTCTCGCTTGTAGCCTACAGCCTACAGCCTACAGCCTGTAGCTTGTAGCCCGTAGCTTGTAGCCTACCGCTTCCTTCGGCAGCGCGCGACGGTAGCCGCTGCCGATGACGCGGTGGAACAGGCGGGGGAAGAAGCGCTTGAAGCGCCAGAAGAAGCGGGCGCGACGGCCGAGGACTAAGTAGAGTTCGCGCGTACCGACGGCGTGGACGAGTAGATCGGCGACTTGGTCGGCGGTGAGTTGCGCACGCTGCATGTAGCTTTCGGCCGCTGCTCGCACGGCCGGATCGGCGAAGCGGCCGCGCTCTAAAATCGGCGTGGGGATAAAGCCGGGGCAGACGACGCTCACGCCGACGCGGTGCGGGGCAAGTTCCGTATGCAGCGTCTCGGAGAGCGCCACCACGCCCGCCTTGGCGACATTGTACGCCGGCATGGCCGGTCCGCAGATGAACGCGGCGGCCGAGGCGACATTGACCAAATGGCTGCCGCGCGGGTTGGCCTTGAGCCAATCGACCATCGTATGGCATCCGTAGATCACGCCGTAGAGGTTCGTGTCGAGCACCCAATGCCAGTCGTCGAGCGGCAAGTCGCCGACCAAGCCCCCCGCGCAGACGCCGGCATTGTTCACCAGCAAATCGAGCCGAGGCCAGTCGGCCTCCAGCCGCGTGCGCAGCGCTTGCCAATCGGCCGGCTCGCGCACATCAAGCGGCTCGGCCTGTCCGCTGCCGCCAGCAGCTTTTACCTGCGCGAGCGTCGCTTCCGCCCCCGCAAGATCCAGATCAGCCAAGGCCACATGCCAGCCATCCCGCGCCAGCCGCAGCGCTGTCGCCCGCCCCAGACCACTTGCGGCCCCCGTGACTAGTGCGTAACGACGAGACATGGCATGCTTAAAAATGAAACCCGGCGAAAGCGGGACGCATGACTACGACTGCACCCGCTCGAAACATACTCGCAGCCTGCAGCCTATAGCTTGCAGCCGCTTACTCCCGCAGATCGACACACACCAGCTTCCCCGCGGCGTTGCGGGCATAGACGCGGCCGTCGGCGAGCACCGGCACGGTCCAGCACTTGCCGTCGAGGATTTGCGCCCGGGCGAGCGGCTTGTAGCCTGCGGGCGAAGCCTGGGCGATTACGAGTTCCCCGTCGTCGCTGAGCAGGATCAGCTTGCCATCGGCCATCATCAGTGAGCCGCAGCCGAGGCCGCGCTCTTGCCATTTCCGCTCGCCCGTCTCGTAGTCGAGGCAGGTGAGCTTCACTTGCCGCGAGGCGTGCGAGTTGCCGTCGAAACCGTAGAGATGGCCTTGCCACAGAACGGAGTTGTTCATGTGGTTGCTCATGTTTCTGTTGTCGTAGACGTACTCTAGCTTGTCGCCATCGAGCTTCAGCCGCCCGCAGCCGACTTTGTAACCGGTCGAGATGAAGATCGTGCCGTCGGGGGCAATAATCGGCGTGGTGGCCGTCGTCTTGTAGTCGGTCTCCCATTTCGTGCGGGCGACTTCCTTCCCGTCGCGGGCGCGCACGACCAGCAGAAACTCGTTGTTCAGCACCGCCACGAGTTCTTCGTCCCCGCGCGTAAAATTGACGGGCGACCCATAACCGGGCACGAAGACGTCGGTCTTCCAGATCACCTTGCCCGTCATCTTGTCGAAGGCCGCCACCCGTCCGGCATCGACGATTAACAGGTTGTCGAGCACCAGCGGCGAACAGGAAAAGCCCCAGGCCGGCATTTTGACGCCGAACTCGTCCTGAAAATTCTTCTGCCAGCGGACCTTTCCGGTATCCGCGTCGAGACAGATCAGATGCCCCTCCTTGCTCACCGTATAGACCCGATCGCCATCGAGCGTGGGCGTCGCAGCGGGACCCCCTTCGTGCAGGTTATCGACCAGTGCGCAGGCGTAGCGGTGCGTCCAGATTTCCTGGCCGGTGTCGGCGTCGAGGCAGTAGATCGTGTCTTGGCCGCCTTCGTGCCCCATCGTGTAGAGCTTGCCGTCGCGGACGGCGAGGCTGCTAAAGCCGGTGCCGATATTCTTTTTCCACAGCGTCTCCGGCTCCTCGTCCCACGTGCTGCGCCAATGGCTCTCGGGCGAAATGCCGTCGAGGTTCGCGCCGCGCCAGCGGGGCCAGTCGTTTTGTTCGGTGCCGGTAAGCTCCACCGTCACGGGACGCACGGGACGCGCGTCGGGCGTCTCGGCATCACTCGAGGCGGGGGCACAGCCGAGCAGAACCATCACCACCAGCGGCAGACCAGCGAGAGAACGACCCATAAAAACACCTTCCGATGAAGGGTCCAAGAAGTTTGAACCGCGCGGCCGCTAAGCCGGCTCGGCTCGACGGCGCGCGAAAGGAAGCTGCCCCGATTTTATCACCTCGCGCCACGCCCGACGAGAGACTGGGGCAATGCGGGGGGCAAAAGCGGCTTTGGCCTTCTACCGAGCCACGCCGACTCGGTCGGCCCAGGCATGCCACGCGGCGCGGAGTTGCTCCACCTTTTCCGGGTGCTGCCGGGAAAGATCGGCGACGAACGATCCTGAGCCGCCGCGCTTAGGGCGAGTGTAAATCGAAAACGGCCGCGCTGCTACCTTTGGCCGTCACGGTATAGCTCAGCGAGCCGTCGCGGTACTTGGCCGGCACGGGATCTCGCAGCGGCGTGCCGGCTCCGGCGGGGTCATCGTCGGGGTTTTCTTGCGCGGCGCTGATACGCACGCGGTGCGGCCCGACGACCGCGCCGGGGCGATCGCCTTCGACGAGATAGAGCGTGTAACGCCCCTCAGCATCGGTGTGGCCGTAGGAGCCGGGGCCGGCGTTGAGACTTTGCTCCGGGTCCGCGATCGGCTGAAACGTCACCACGCCGTTCGCAAGCGGCTCGCCGTCAAGCGTGATCCGACCCGAGACAGGAGCCACCCGATACGGCGCGCCGCCGCAGCCGGCGAGGAAACTGCCGAACAAGAGAATCACCGAGCAGGCCGGCAAGATACGTTGCATGAGATTCTTCTGAGCGCGGTGCAAAAGGGGGACGGTGCAAAAGGGGACAGGGGCAGAAATCCTTTCGCCCGTCGCCGCCAGGCCGGCTTTCCGCTTTCCACTTTCCGCTTTTGAAACCGCTTTACGGTAGCACGACCGACTCGCTCCGCGCGAGGGTCCCCAGTCCGACAAAAAGGTTCATGTCGATGTGCCGCGAAATCGTGCGCACCGAGCCGTCGCAGGCGACGAACTGAATGCCGGCCGGGTGAAAGCTGGCCCAGCCGCGCGTGCAGGGCTTTTTGTTGCTGGTGAGGACCGTAAAGCAGTGATTCATGTCGAGCGAGAGCAGGATCGAGTGGGGCATCATCACCCCCATCCCATGCGACGTATAGCCGTAGGCCCACATGGCGCGACGCCCGAGGCGGTTGATCATCTGGTGCTCGCCGACCAAGAGCGTATTGCTCGTCCCGTCGCGAATGTGGGCGATGCTCTCGAAGTTGAGATGGTTCACGCCGACCGTGTGCATCGGCCCGCGCTGACTGAGCGGGATTTCCATCACGCCGTCCGCCGGATCAGGGTACTCAATGTCGTACGCATGGAATCCGGAGAAGTACGACTCGCCGCCGTGAAAGATGATCTTGCCCTCGGCGTTGCGCTCCGTGACCGATGCCCCGCTGACCGCGTTGTAGGAGGAGGTGCGGAAATAGACTTGCTTCGAGTTCGGCTTATAGCTGGCCCCCCCGCTCCCCGGACCACTCTCCGGGTAGATCGTCTCCATCGGCAGATCGCTGGGGCAGGCGTAGGTTTCCACGTGCGTCGCGACGACATCATAGTTCGCCGGCGCGGTGGTGCCGTAGGGTTCGTCGAAGTCAAAGGCGTCAAAGAGCGGCTGTTGCTCAATGTACGGCAGCAGCGCCAGAGCCCAGGTCGAACGGGGGCGGGCGCTGCTCGTATCGCCTTCGAGAATGTTGCCCGCCGGAAAGCAGCCGTGCGTGGAATGGTAGCTCTGGACCGCCAGCCCGATCTGCTTCAGGTTATTGCTGCACTGCGTCAGCCGCGCCGCTTCGCGGGCCGCTTGCACCGCCGGCAACAGCAGCGCGATCAGGATGCCGATGATGGCGATCACTACCAAGAGTTCCACCAGGGTAAAAGCGGACCGGCGGCGACAGTGCTGCTCTGGGTTCATGGGGAGGGTTCGTTGAAAATAAAAAAGGCTCCTCGCCGGGCGCCACGCGTCATTTCCCCGGCTGAAGTGGTGGGCGCACCAAAAGTGCAAGTGCTTCCCACCTACCAATAGTTAATAGCCGGTGCCGGAGCGAAGTAACAAAGAAACCAGGCGCGCTGAAGCTTTTGCGAGGAACGCTGCCCAATCGGGCACGGGCGCCTGTCCTTATCTTGTCCCACTAGCTGCCGGCAACGGCTCCACAAAATCCGCCTCGGCGAATTGCAGTTCCTCCTGCAAATGCTCGCGCATCTGTCGCAGAGTCGCTTGATGTTCCGGTTGGCCGGCCAGATTCGTCTGTTCGGCGGGATCGGCGTTCAGGTCATAAAGTTCCTCGGCCTCATCGCCGGCGAGGTAGCGGATGTATTTGAGGTTTTGGTGCCGCACGGCGACAAAGTAAGGCACGCCCGCGTGGTAGGCGTTGGTTTTGTTGGCGAGCGTTCGGCGGACTGCGTCGCCAAAGTCTCGGCCCGTGCTTTCAAAGAACGTGGCGTGATTCCAGGCGGCCGTTTCAGGATGGTGCAACAGCGGCGTCAGGTCGCGGCCCGGCATTTTCCAAGGCAGTTCGATGCCGGCCACGGAGAAGAACGTCACCACCAGGTCGGAAGCATTCACCGTGTGAGGACAAAACTTGCCTTCGGGCAGCGTGCCGGGCCAACTGATGATGAGCGGCGAGGCGTATGCCGCTTCGTACGGGGCCACCTTCTGCCGCAGGCCGTGCTCGCCATTGGCGAAACCTTGGTCGGAGGTGTAAACGACGAGCGTGTTTTTTAGCTGTCCGGTTTCTTCGAGCGTCTGAAGGAGCGCGCCGACTCCCTCGTCGACCGCTTGCAGACATTCGTGGACCTGCCGCATCCAGGCGGCGTGCGTGAGTTTGCCGTCTCGGTACAGCGGCTCGCCATTGGGCCCGCGGCGCCAGGCTTGCGTCTTTTGTAGATAGCTCGGTTTGCCGGGGTGTGGACCGAAGAGGTTGGCAATCGCATCGGCCGGCGCATGGGTCAGCGTGCCGCGATGCCGCTCGGCGGGAATGGTCGGCGTATGGATCGCCCCATAACAGAGCCAGAGATACCACGGCTTCCGTGCGTCGCGCCCCTCGCCGCGAATGTAATCGCAGGCCCAGCGCGTGTAGTTGTCGGTGGCGTAGCCGCCCGCCGTGCGGCGCTCGCCGTTGAAGTCGAGCACCTGCGGCCCGTAATAGTTGCCGGCGTTGCTGGGGTTGTCGGGCCGATTCCAGACGATCTGAAAATCCCAATCCCGCCCCCAGCCCGCATCGACGCCGGTGTGCCATTTGCCGATCTGGGCAGTTTGATACCCGTGCCGGCGAAACACCGCCGGCCAGAACCGACATTGTTCCGGGTCGTAAGTGCTGCCCGGATATCGCCCTTCCATCCGCATTGACTGAATACTATGCGGCGGCAGCCCGGTCAGTATGGACGCTCGCGATGGCATGCACCAGGCTCCCAGATAGGCCGCTGCAAACCGCACGCCCCGCGCGGCCAGCCGATCGAGGTGCGGCGTGTTGGCCATCGCATAAGACTGCTCATAGCAACTGAGGGTCTTGGGCGAATGATCGTCGGCGTAGATCAAAAGAATGTTCGGCCGCCGCAAGACGCTTTCCCCAGCCTGGGCGCGGGGAGCGATGGCAACGAGCGAGCAGAGCACCAAGCAAAACGCCCAAGGTGCGGAGAACTGGATCGTCATGAAAGCTTCCCGAGTCGTTGGCGGCTGGATGACCTCGGTCGTCCAGTCCCGCGCGGTGTCCGTCTCAGGTGGACCTGGGACGCGGGAGAACGTGTGTTGTCGCGGAGTAGCTCCGCCGTACTGGCCGATCTCGTTTTGCAGACGTGAGTCCGGAGCGCCCGGCGCTGGCAGTGCTGCTTTGAGTTCATGGCTGGCAATCGCGTGAAAACCAAAACAGCTCCTCGCATCTTTACGGCTCATCGCCGCCGCAGAGTGCGGCCGGCGCCGACGGTGACGAACGCTCCGAGCAGCAATGCCCAGGTGGACGGCTCGGGCAGTCCGCTGACGAGCTGGTAGCCGCGCCAAGAATTGCCACCCCCGGCGACGGGCAGTCCCCACTTTTCGCTCAGGTAGGCGTTGACGTTGGCCATTTCCCGGTCGCTCAGCGCGCGGTCGAAAAGAATGACTTCGGCGTAATCGCCAATGTAGTTCGAAGCGTTGCCCGCGGGCCGGGGAATGCCGAGATCTTCCAGTGCCCTGGCGGTGTAGCTGGTGCTGCTTAGCGTAAGCGGATTGCCGTTGCGAAACAGAGCGGACCCGTCCGAGTCGCTGAGCTTAAAGGCCGCGACGTGCGGGTGGAAACTGGCCGGCGTGTACTGAGATCCGCTCGTAAGTTCGCCTTTGGCGCTGCCATCGTTGTAGCCGAGTCCAATCGTGTTGGTGGTATGGTCGAGCAAGAAGGCGATGCCACTGGACCCGTTGAGGATTTGGATCGTTCCCGGAGCGATCTGCTGCGCTTCGGGGGCGGGCTTGAGCACAAAGAAGGCGCTGAGATCGCCCGGATGCGTCTTCAGCGTGCCGATGGTCAGATAGTCGACGTTGTTCGCGTGGCTGCCTTGAATTTGGACCACCGGCATCGAGTTGAGGCCGTTTTCCACGAACGTCGGACGTTTGTTATCAAGCGCCGTGGCGTTGGGGCCTCGGGCTTTGTTCACCCAGGTGCCAACGCCGCTGTTGAACCCGGTGAAGATCCCGGCTTCGCCCGTGCCTTCGCTGACGCCATCGCCGTCGAGGTCGTTGGCGTCGAGCCAGAGCAGCGGAGTGAAGCTCGCCGCGTTGGCGTCGCAGACGCCAAGCAGGATCGCGAGCAGCACGGCGAGCGGAACTTGTGGGAGTCGGCCAAACATTATCACACCTTTCGGTTGAGGGATCATTTTCTCGTCGTGAGCCAGAGGCCTTTCGTGTGGATTCATGGGGTCTTGCGCGCTTCCGGCAACGTGCGTTCCACGGCGGCGAGGCCGAACATGGACGGCCACTTGTGCGGAGCGCTCGGACCGAGCGTGATCTTTCCTGGCCGCCGCACGTCGAGCTTCCAAACCTTGTAGCGGCTGTCGATACTCACGCCCGCGGCGCGGCCGAGTTGCTTGTCCTCTTCGCCGCGCTCGGGATAGCCGCCATCGATTCCGATCAGGTCGCCCGTGTCGACGAACTGCGTGCGGAGCCAGCGCGGCGGGGAAAGTTCCTGGCGGAAAAACACATACAGCGTCGCCGGGCGGTTGACCCGCAACGTAACCGTTACCTCGCCTGCTTTCGCTTCGCTCGTCGGAACCCGCACGTAGTCCGCTCCGAGCAAGTACTCCGGTATCCCGGCGCTGGTCACGCCGTTCCACTGGTGGGCGCGGTCGGTAAAGGCGGGCGCGTCTTCGTACAGCCCGGCCGCGACCACCCGGTAGTCGCGGGAGTTGTTGGAAAAGACGCTGGCGATAAGCGGCTCGGCGTCGGGCAGTTGGCGGATATAATCTTCTTTTTGCGCGGCGGTCGGTACAGGTTGCGGTGCCGCTCGGCTCGGCAAGACGCGGCGAGCCTCGCCGGCGATCAGCCGCTGCGTGGGCCACGATCGCCGCGCGCTTTGGCGCGTCACGGGGGCCAGATCGACCGCCCCTTGGAACACGACGACCTCGCCCGTTCCCTCCTCGTCGAGCGTCACGCCGAACTGCGTTCCCCGGTCGATGACGCGCAAGTGCGGCGTCTCGACCCAAAAACCAATCGCCGGCGACGGAACGGTGGCCGTCAGGCGGCCATGGAGCAGCCGGCTCCCCTCGGCCGATTCGACACGAAACTTGGTTGGGCCTTCGAGCAACACCCGCGCGCCGGAATCGAACGTGATCTCGGCCAAGCCCGCCAGTAGCTCCAGCTCAGTACCGGCCGCCAAAGGCTCTCGGGCGAAGCCCGTGCCATCGGCTACGTGACCGGCCGACGCGCCCGCTGCCCAGCGGCACTCGTGGGTGCGCGTGATGCGGGCGACTTGCGAGCTTGAGGCGACGGCGCGACTCGGGCGGGCTTGCGGCGCCGGCACGTAAATCTGCGCGGCGGTCAACAAAAAGCTCGTCACGGCAACGGTCGCCACGAGCAGGGCGAACCGCGCCGGGTGCGAGAGGTAGGCCGCTGTGGCGTGCAACGCCCGCGCGACGAGTGGCCTTTCAGTCGGTTCATCCGCGCCGGCGGACGCTTCACCGACGGCCTGCGGCAGCAGCATGGAGAAGCCGCGATCGACGCCGAGCTTTTCGCGCAAGAGCTGATGCAGAATCTGGCTCTCGATCCACGCCTCGCGCGCCGCCGCGTCGCTTTCCAGCAGCGCCGCAAGCTGTTTCCAGCCGGCCTCGTCAAGCTGGCCGTCGATCGACTCTTTCAGCAGAGATTCCAGGGAAGCCATGAGGGAGGAATCAGTCGTTCGAGGACTGCCACTGTGCGAGTCGGCGGCGGATGCAGTCGAGCAGGTCTCGGCGGACGCGATAGAGAGCCTGTTTTACGGAAGGGACGGAACGGTGCTGCTCGGCGGCCATTTCTTGCAGCGACATATTCACGTCGTAACGCTTCTCCAGCAGCAGCCGCTGCGCGCGGGGCAGTTTGCCCAGGCACAGCCGCAGCGCCTCGCGCCGCTCGTCGAGCGCCTGCAACCGCTGTTGGGCCACGTCCGCTAATTCGCTGACCAGCGCATCGCTAAACCGCTGCGCGGCGCGGCTGAGCCGTTTGCGGTGGGCCAGCACTTGCAGGTATGCCACCCGGCACGCCCAAGCGGCGAAATTCGTCCCTAGCTCAAACTCGTCCGCTTTCCGCCACAGCCCCAGGTTCACTTCTTGCACGACATCTTCGGCCTGATGCGGGTCGGGCACGAGCGATTGAACGAACGTGCGGACGCGCGTCTGATTCTGAATCAGCAGTTGCATGAACTCTTCGCGTGCAGCGTCGTCCACGTCGCGCTCCGGCCCCTGGTCGGCATAAAAGGGGAAGCTAGCCCACTAATAAATAGCCGTACCCCCGCTACGGTAACACGAAAAAATTTGGCACCTGAGCGAGCCGCTCCGTCGCTCCGCGATGGAGATCCGCCACCCGTCAAGAAAGGGGCTGCCCGCGCCGCCGCGCATAAAAAAACCCTGGCTGGTGCCAGGGTTTCTAAAAATTCGCCAGAAGCGAGGCCGACGGGACTCGAACCCGCAACCACTGGATCGACAGTCCAGTACTCTAACCAATTGAGCTACGGCCCCGTGAGGGGTGGTTCCAGCCTGAGGAGCTGGAAAGTAGTGGATTATACCGACCACTTCGGCACCCGCAAGGGGCTGGATTCAATCTAATTCGCCGCCTCGGCTTTGACAAGCCGCCGCCGGGCGGGGCGGTTGGAGGGGTGGCACCGGTGATAGCAGATCTGCCGCCGCCTGCCGGCGCGGCCTCGATTCGCGCCCTACACTTGCACAGAAGACGGACGTAACTGGGGAGGTCGAGGCTATGCAGGACATGTACGCTCAGTCGGTGCGGTGGGTTCAATCGCTGTGGTACGACGGCGCGTGGTGGTTCCACCACCTCGACCGCCAGGAGTGGCTCGTCGTGCTCGGCTTGGTCACGTGTCTCGGTTTCTCGTGCCTCCGCGGGTATGGCTCCCGCCTCGCGCGGTAGCCGCCGGCGGTAGGCCGATGGGCCAACCGCAGCGGCGTGGGCAGAATGCAGCTTGAGTATTTCCTGACAGAAGGGCTTTGTTGTGCAACCGGCTGCTCTTTTGCTGCAAATCGATTTCTCGTCCCTCGCGTTGCCGACGCCGGTGGCCTTGGCGGCGGTCGCGCTGATCGGCTACATGTTTGGGCAGCGCACGCGGCAACTTGCGGCGAACGAGGCCAGCCAAGCCCGCCGCGAACTGAAGCGGGCCAAGCTCGTGGCGCTAGAGTTAGAGCAGATCGCCGAGACGGTGCGCCGCGATCTGGCGGCCCATCGCGCGAGCGTCGCGCGTTTCAAAGAGCGGGTGTCCCAACTGAGCGGCAATCAAACCGAACATTCTTGGCAGGATCTGTGCCAAGAGGCCGAGAGTATTTTGAAGCCGACGCTTAAGCTGGCGACGCAAATCTCGCTCGCCTATGACGAGATTCGCCAGCAGACCGCGCAGCTGATGACCTTTACCGAGGTGCGGACCGATCCGCTGACCGGCGTGAGCAACCGCCGGGCACTCGACGATGCGCTCGACAATATGTTCGCGCTGCTGAGCCGTTACTCGCAGCCCTTCTCGCTGGTGATCGTCGACATCGACCACTTCAAACAGATCAACGATGAGCAGGGGCATCTGCACGGGGATCATATTCTTCAACAGTTTGCCCGGCTGCTCGACGATGCGGTGCGCGAAACCGACATGGTCGCCCGTTACGGCGGCGAGGAGTTCGTCGTCATCATGCCACAGACGGGCCTAACCGGAGCCTGCACGTTCTCCGAACGGCTGCGGCGCTCGGTCGAGGGCGAACTGCCGCTGACGATCAGCGGCGGCGTGGCGACGGCCGAGCAGGGGGACTCGCCGCAGACGCTCCTCTCGCGGGCCGACTCAGCGCTCTACAGCGCCAAAGCCGCCGGCCGCAACCAGATTTTCCGCCACGACGGCGAAGAGATCGAGCCGGTCGCCGCCGAGCAACCGCCGCAGCCGGTCGCCTGTAGCAGCGAGCTTATCGCAGAGTAGCAACGCCCCCGCCACCCGCTGCTTTTATTTTCCGCCTTCCGCCCTCCGTCCTCCGCTTTCGGGGGCTTCCGCTCTCGCGGTGCGCCCCCGCCACCCTGCCGACACGGGTGAGAACCGAACAAGCTCGGCCTCACTCGACACCACGTTCGGGAGCGTAGCCGAACTCGTTTGCGAGGCGCCCGTCGCGCTGGGCGAGTTGGTGTTTGCCGAGGCGTTCGTGAACGAGGCTGCGGTGGTGGTACATGACCGCGAGGTTTTCGTGCGCGATGCGCTTGAGCCGCTTTTGCTGGGCGGGCGTAAGAAGTTCAAAGCCCGCCCCGTCGAGCAACTCTTTCGTCTGGGCTTCCGCCAGCGCAATCGCTTGTGCAAGATCGGACTCGGCTTGGTCGGTGTTGCCGAGCAGATAATGGATGTAGCCGCGCGTGTCGAGCAGGGCCGCGTCCGGCTCCTCGCGGAGCGTGATCGCCTGTTGGATGTCTTCGAGCGCCTGCGGCAGTTCGAGCTTCGCCAGCGCCCGCACATACGCCCGGTGATTGAGCGGATACGGATCGCTGGCCGGCTGCAACTCGATTGCCCGCGTCAGGTCCTCAATCGCCTCGCGGTCGAGTCCGAGCCGGCGCTTGACGAACGCGCGGCCGGTGTAGGCCGGGGCGAAGCGCGGGGCCTGATCGATCACGAAGTCGTAGTCGGCCAGCGCGCCGGGGAGGTCTTGGGCTTGGACGCGGATCTGTGCCCGCACATAGTAGAGCGAGGGATCGTCGGGCATCCAGGCGATCGCGCGGTCGATGTGCTCCAGCGCCGCCGGAAAGTGGTCTTCCGACAACTGCTGCTCCGCCCGATCGCTCCACCAGACGACGGCCATCCAACTGCGAGCCGAGTGGAGTTGTTTTCCGCAGAGGGCGACGACCGCCAGGGCAATGGCCGGCGCGGCCAGGAGCCAGTGCAGCTTCGACGAACCCCACCAGGGAACCGTGCGGCGGGCATGGCCGTGGCTGCCGAGGTTCGATCCCGCGCGGGGGGCTTCGGAGAGCGAATCGTCGTACCAGCTCATGAAAAAGTAGCCCAAAAAGAAAAGGGGGCCGCACGTTTAGCCTATCTCTCACTTCTCGCCGGGGCAAGTTTCGCGGGCGGAGCCGCCCGCTCCTGTGGCGGTCGAGCAAGGGACGACCGCGCGGAATCTGCCGCTGCAACCACGACCCCGCGCGCGGAGCTGCCCTAGAATTGTTCTACGCCGCAAAGTCGCCCAGGGTTTGCCCACCGCGGGCGGCTTTCCGCCGATCTACGCGGCTCCTGCCCGCGCGCTACAATAGAGATGGCGGCAACGCGGCCGCTGCGGCTGAGGCTGCTGTCGAAGCGGCTGCAGCCGGCTGGAGTCGATCGAAGACTTGCTGGAGACCCGGTCAGAGAATTGACGCGCGGGGGTCAAAATTTTACCATCAATCTCTAGGAAGCTCTTCCCGTTCCTGGACGGCGCGGCGTCGGGCGGTCACAAGGCCGCCGAAGAAAGCCGCGCACGAACTCATCTAAGAGAGGACGGAACTATGCCACTCTTTGAAGTCGAGACCGAGTCGCACATCATCATCACCTGGGCTTCGGATGAAGACGCGGCAGCGACCGTCGTCAGTAGTGCGTATCCGAGTGAACGTGTCGTTCGACTTACAAAGCGTCCTCGCGATACCTGGGTGATCTCCAAAGGCGCCCTCGGGATCAGCGGCCAAGTCGATCCGTGCTGCACCGCCCGCGATTGCTTGTCCAAGGCGGCCGGCGACAAGGTGCATGCCATTCGCCTCTACATGCAACAGACCGGCACCGATCTGGAATGTGCCCGCAAGGCCATCGAATCGAACATGGTCATGGGCTGGTAAGCCGTAGACCAGTTCCCTGCTCACGGCCCACGCAAAGCTCTTTGCGTGGGCTTTTTTCTGCGCGGGGGAAGGGGGCGAGGGACGAGGGATCGGGGACGAGGGATGAGGGACGAGGGATCGGGGGACGAGGGATCGGGGACGAGGGATCGGGGACGACGGCGCGTCTCCTTTCCCTTCTCGCGCTGGCTGCACCTCGTTTCGCCGGCGGCCTCCAGGCTCCCTTAGCCGCTTACGCGCTAGGGGGAAACGAAGCCTGCTCTCTAGATTCCTGCCTGCGCGGGAAGGACGTTTTCGTGAGGCTCGACGGGGGCTTCCGCTCCTCGCGGTGCGCCGTGCGCCACCCGTTGCTCGCGACGCATTCCGCTTAGCGCGTGTAGCGCCCGTCGCTGCCGTAGGCGGTTTGGGCCGGCGTGTAGCTGGCGGGCGCCGTGTCGTAGGAGCTGGGGCTGAGGCCGGCGCGGAAGGTATCGCTACCTTCGGTGTTCGGGTACGTCGTCGTGCCGCCGGGCCGATATTGCGACGCGGGTTGCGAGGCGGGCGTTGTGCCTGCCGGGCTGGTAGCGCTTGGCGCGGTGTAGCCGGCCGGAGCACCATAGCCGGTGCCCGACTCGGGAGCGAAGGCCGCCGCGTTGGTCGCCTCGTAGCTGCTCGTCGGACTCGTGCTTGGGTAGCTCGGGTAGCTGCTTGCCAGTTCCGCCTGCGGCGCACTAGCCGTAGCGCCGGTGGCCGGCGGAGCGTAGCTGCTCGTCGCGGGATAAGGGCTTGCGGTCGGCGTGCTCGACGTGGACGGATAGCTCGGGTAGCTTCCGCCGCTGGGCGTCGCAGGAGTCGGGCTTGCCGAGGGTGCCGTGCTCGTTGACGGATAGCTGCTCGTGGGGCTGCTGCTCGGGTAGCTGGGATAGCTGCTCGGCGCGGCGCTGTCGGTGGAGGGGTAGCTGCTGGTCGGACTCGTGCTCGGATAGCTCGGGGCGGTCGACGCCGGCGTGACGCCGCCGTAACGCGAGTCGGGCGTGGTCGACGGGTAAGAAGCACTCGCCGCCGGGGCGTCGTAGCGCGAGCCGCTCTCGTAGCGATTGCCCGACGCATCGGCCGTGTACGCCGCAGCGCCCGAACCGCCGGTCGGCTCAGCGTAGCGATCGCTCATGCCGCCTGCCGAATAGGCCGGGGCCGAGGTGCTCGGGTAGCTCGACGCGGGGCTGTTGGGGCTGGCGTAGGGGGACGTGCTCGGCGTGGTGCTCGCCGTCGCGCCGTAGGAGCTGGCTCCGTAGGCAGACGGGTCGTAGGGGCCGCTTTGGCCGGTCATGCTAGGGGGCGTTTGGCCGGTCGTGGGGGAGCCGCTCGCAGCCGCCGCCGTGCTGGGATAACTTCCATAGGGCGAACTGGCCGTGGCAGAGCTGCCCGTGCCGGTGCTCGGATAGCTATAAGGCGACGTCGACGGATTGGCTCCGGCAACGGTCGGGGGCGCGAATTTGGGTGCGGTGCCGCCGGCCGTTTCGGGCGTGGCGGTGGTCGAGGGAAGGGCCGGATATTCGCTCGAAGGCGCCTGCGCCAGTTGTGTCGTGTCAGGCTCGGCGGTGTCGGCGGTGCGCCACCAGTCCCAGCGCGGCATCCGCGCCCGTCCGTTGGTGCAGCCGCTGGCCATCGAGACCACCACCAGCAGCGTGGCAGCCCAGACGAGAGAAACTCGCATAATCTCGGCCCTTCTGTGAGGTACTTCCAGAAAGGGCGCGGCCCACCACTCCCCGTCCCTGGGGCGCGTCGCCAAGAAGGCGGCGTGAGCAGCGTCCTCTTCCCTGAGTCGCTTTTAGTCGGTTGTCGTCTTGCCGTTTGCGTCGCTTGCCGGCCGACGCCGAGCCTCGGCGTCGCTCCCGCCTCTCGCTAATTTCTTCGGCCGTTCCCCCCAAACAGACCAGCCTAAATCGAAGAATCCGCAAACCTCACCCCCCGCCGCGCAGCCTGCGCAGTCCAGAGGCGGCGCGGATTATAGAAACGTGCCAGAGTGCGTCAACGGCAGTCTGGCGCGGAACGGAGGGGGGAGGGAGACTCGGGCATCAAGGAGTGCCGTCCCTAGGATCGTGCGGCGGCCGGTACCAGCGACCGTAAGTACTCCGGGGCAAAATCGGCTCGGTTGGGCCAAGCGAGCGTGTGCCCGACGATCGAAAACGACTTGAAGTATTCAGTGTCCTTCAAGGGCTGGAAGATTGGTCCCTCCAGGCATCCCGATAGATTAACCTGAGCCGTCATTCCATCGCTGAACGAAAGCTCTACGTAATGGTCGCGGACATGGCGGGCTTGGGTAACGTGCAGGAACACAGAGCTACTCATCATGGCCTGCGGCGGTTCCGTTGAGATGGGACATCTCATCTACGCTTTGCAAAACGATCACGGTTCTTCCATCATTCTCTGTCGAATCGTGTGTTGGATAGGCCGATCCTGCTCCGGCTGGATGGCACTGCTGGATGAGCTAGCAGTGGCACCCGCCCGACTCTCGCCGCACCACAAAAAAGCCCCGAGCCACGGCGCTAAGAAAGCGCCGATGGCTCGGGGCGGGTGAACTTTGTGCAGAACGGAGGTCGCCGCTACTTCTTCGCCGCCGCGTAGCGGTCGGCGACGGCGTTCCAGTCGATGACGTTCCAGAAGGCGGAGATGTAGTCGGGGCGTTTGTTTTGGTACTTGAGGTAGTAGGCGTGTTCCCACACGTCGAGGCCGAGGATCGGCGTGTTGCCGTGCATGTAGGGATTGTCTTGGTTCGGCGTGCTTTCGACGACGAGCTTGCCGCTGGGGTCGACGCTGAGCCAGGCCCAGCCGCTCCCGAAGCGGTTCGCGGCGGCGTCGCTGAAGTCTTGCTTGAACTTGTCGAAGCCGCCTAGCTCCTGGTCAATCGCGGTGGCAAGCTCGCCGCTGGGGGTGCCGCCGCCGTTGGGGCTCATGATCTGCCAGAACAGCGTATGGTTGGCATGCCCACCGCCGTTATTGCGCACCGCCGTGCGCTTCGCCTCCGGCACCTGGTCGAGATTGCGGCACAGGTCTTCGATGCTCTGGCTGTCCAGCCCCGTCCCTTCCAAGGCCGCGTTCACCTTGCTGACATAGGCGGCGTGGTGCTTGTCGTGATGGATCTCCATCGTGCGGGCATCGATGTGCGGTTCCAGGGCGTCGGCGGCGTAGGGCAGATCGGGCACTGTATAAGCCATGGTAATACCTCCCAAAGATGTCGGTAGCGCCGAGGCGGCGCGGGAATGCACTTCTTAAGTCGATGCGGCTCGCGCAACATGAGCCGGGCAGCATACCGCATGAGGGGCGGATTGACAATCGGCTCGCGATGCGACCGACGTTGCCCAAGAAGCTCGCGCTGCGCCCTGGGGAAAAATCCTAGAAGTGCGCCGCGCGGCGAAGCGGAGCAAGCAGCTTCGAGCGCGTTACTCGTCGAGCCAGGGAGTAAGCAACTTGCGTGCGCGGAGGAGCAGATCGCCTTCTGCGGGCACAATCTCGTGGGCCACGAGATACGACCGCAGACTGCGCAGCACCTGCTGCGCCCAACGCTGGGCCGCCTCGCGGCGACGATCGCGGTTGCGGCGCGGGCGGATCACCACATGCACCCGCGTAGCGGGCGGACGGGCCGCCTGGGACGGTTCCTTGCGAACCAGCTTCGACAGTCGCAAGCTGACGTGCAGCGCCACCGGCCGATCGGCTTCGCGGCGAAGCAGCGAAAGCCAGCCCGCGTCAATCTCCAGTTCAATCACATCTTGATCGGTACGGACGATGTGCGCGTCGTGATCGGCCACGAAGCCCCGCAGCTTTTCGACGGCCATTTCGATTGGCACGCTCGTCGCCAGATACGTATCGAGCAGCGCATCGGGCGTTGCCGGCCGTTTGAACGGCCACCAGCCACGGCGGCGGCGTTCGTGGAGCAGCTCGCCGCCGGTGCCCAGCTGCACGGTGCGATTGCGGCCGCTCGCCTTGGCTTCGAGCAGCGCCCGATCGGCGCGGCGGAGCATCGTTTCGGGCGTGTCGCCCGGCTGGTTCTCGGTCACGCCGAAGCTGGCCGTAATCCGCCGCCGGTTCATCAGCGGCATCGGCAGTTCGGCGATCGCACGGCGGATCTGTTCGGCACGGTCGAGTGCGGCGGCATTCGTGCAGTCGGCACACAGCAGCACAAATTCCTCGCCGCCGTAGCGGGCGACCAGATCGCCATGATGGCTCATGCTCTTGAGCAGCGCCGCAAAACCCTTGATCGCCTCGTCGCCCGCCTGGTGTCCGTAGGTGTCGTTCACCTGCTTGAAGTGGTCGATGTCGCAGATGATAAGGCTGCAGGGCAGATTGCTCTCGGTGTGCGCTTGAATGAATTGCTCGTGCACGCGGTCGAACTCGGCGCGGTTCGCCAACTGCGTGAGCGGGTCTTTCGTGGCCTGCGAGTGGAGGCTTTCGCAGCGCTCTTCGAGCGACGTTTCGCTCGATACGTCGCGGATCAAGAGCGTTGCCCCATACGTCGTACCGTCGCGGCCGACGACGGGAATGGCATGCAGATCAATCGGCATCGCCGCTCCGCTTCGGCCGGCGATGCTCATCCGCTCCATCGACTGCATGCCGGTCCGCAGCGCGCGAGCCACCGGGCACTGCGGGTCTTGCACCTCGCGGCCGCGCTCGTCACACAGTCGCACGAGACTCGGCAGCCACGCTCGCTGATAAACGGCCGTGCCGGCAATGCCGCTGAGCTGTTCGGCGCCCCGGTTCCAGAGAAAGATTTTGCGCTGGCTGTCGACGAACACCACGCCGTCGTGCATGTTGTCGAGCAGCTTTTGCTGAAAGAGCGTTTGGGCGAGGGCTTGGCCGTTTCCGCACCCCGGCGTGCCGAGCCGCCACTGTTGATTCGCCAAATCGGGCGCGAGCGCTTCGAGCCACCGCTGCGAAACCTTGGCGTGCAAATCGAGCGCGCTGCGCTCATGCAGTTCGGCGAATGCTTTCACCAGCTCCGGGTCGAACTGGCGACCAGCGAACTCGAATAGCTCCATCAAGGCCCGCTCGCGCGCGAGCGCGCGGCGGTAAACGTGATCGGTGGTCATCGCGTCGAAGGCATCGACGATGGCGATGATCCGCGCGCCAAGCGGAAGCTCATCGCCGGCGAGGGTGTGGCCTTCGCTACTGCCGTCGTACCAGGCGGTGGCGTAGCGGACCGTGTCGAGCAAGCCCTGCGGCGGGCAGCAGCAGCCGAGGATGTCCAGCCCCAGCCTGCGGTGGTTGTCCATGATCGCCGCTTCGTCGGCGGTCAGCTTGCCGGGCTTTTGCAAAATATGGTCCGGCACGCCGATCTTGCCGACGTCATGCAGCAGCGCCGCTACCTCGATCTGATCGCGCTCGTCGTCGGGCAGTTCGAGCGCCAAGGTCCAGGCCGAACAGCCCAGCGCCACGCGCATCGAATGGGCGGCTGTCGGCGCGTGTTTGCAGCGCAGGGCCGTAAACAAACTGCTGGCGCTGCCCAGCCGCACCTGAGCGAGTTGATTCTCGCTCCGCACGCCCTTTGCCGCCGCACGCCCGCTGTTGGCCGCCGTTTCGTCAAGCGACCGCAGCAGGGCGGAAATCTCCGTCACCCGATGCTCGACCGGCGGTGCCGCGGCACCCGTCGGCAGCGACGGCGGAGTCGAGACAGGTTGATCGGCGGTTGAGTCCATGTCGAGGGGCGTCTGGGGGACGCAAAGAGCAGGGCGATTCGGTCAACGCGGGCGGTTTTCCGCCGAGCGGGAGCAGTCGGGATCTACAAGCGTTAAAAAAAACTAGGTCACGCCCGGCACCCGAGCAAATCCGCCGACGGCTTTTGCCCCGCTCGCCGCGATCGTAGCGATTGCAGCGGTCAAGCCGGCGGAGGGCAGAGGGCGA
>CAYZVT010000040.1:0-18886 GCA_964481585.1 uncultured Pirellulales bacterium | reverse complement strand
CCCGCTGCAACCAAAGTCTCCGGTCCCAAATTACTTCACGGCCTCTGACCGCTGATAACTGACCGCTAGATTTCCGTCTGCGCGGGAACGACGCGCTTTCCAGCCCGATACCGGCAACAAAAAAAGCCGACGCGCTCGCCTGCGGCGCGTCGGCTTTGAATTGCTTGTCGCTTGCGGTGAGTCCGTCGCCTAGCGCGACAGAAGTTCGATCACCATGCCGACCTCAACCGGCAGGCTGATGTCGTCCGGACCGGGGAGACGGTTGACCGTCGCCGCGAGCGTGTCGTCCGAGACGTTGATCCAATCGACCAACTGCGTGTCTTGCTCGGCACGCACGGCCGAATACATCTCGATCAGATTCGGGCGGTTCTTCACCTCGATCACATCGCCCGGCCGCACGAGATACGAGGGAATGTCAACCCGCTTGCCGTTGACCAGGAAGTGCCCATGGGCAATGCCCTGACGGGCTTGCGGACGGCTGATCGCAAAACCGGCGCGGCGGACGACATTGTCGAGCCGGCGCTCGCAAAGCTCCAGCAGATGGCTTCCGGTGTTGCCCGTCTGGCGGCGGGCCATGTCGTACAGCCGGCGGAGCTGCCGTTCGCCGAGGCCGTAGTAGTATTTGATTTTTTGCTTTTCCGCCAGCGACTGGCCGTACGTCGAACGACGGCCGCGCGGCAGCGACATGCCCGGCGGGTTGGGACGACGATCGAAGGCGCGGGCAGCGCCGCTATTCTCGAACAGCAGCGCGCCGAAGCGGCGGTTGATACGGGCCTTGGGGCCGGTGTGGTGAGCCATGACGAACGAATCTCCTTGGTTTCTGCTAAAGTCTCTCCGGCTCCGGCCGCTCGCGAGGCCCTTCGCGGCAGGAGCAACCGATTCTGTGGCGGCTAAGGGAGCTGGGCCAAGCGGACCGTCGCAATACGGCCAGCCAAAAAGCGCTCCCGACACGGGGCGAGCGGCACCCCACCAGGAAGCCCGCTCGCAACTCAAAGTAGCCTAGTATCTTACCGCCCGGCGAACATTCTGCCTAGCGGTCTTGTCCTGTTAAAAAGGGATGCGGGGACGGGGGTCAGCAAAACATCTCCTTCTCGCGCAGGCCGGGAATCCAGAGGATAGCCCTCGGCGATCAGCTGTCAGTAAAAAAACATCCTTCCCGCGCGTAGGCGGGAATCGCGAGAGCAGTCCTCAGGTAGCGATGGCGCCAAAGCGGCGAACCGGCCTGGAGGCCGTGGGCGAAAAGAGCGCTCCCCTGGCCGCTACACTACAACGAATCGCGCCCTAGCCCCTGTCCCTGGTCCCCGGCCCCCCCCGTCCCCTGACGCGCGGGAATGCCGCTTTTTGTTTCGGCTGGCTGCCAGAGCGACATCGAGCCGGGCGGAGCAAGAAGGCGAAAAAAGTCGTGGCCTTCCCCGCCGTGGCCGGAGAGGCTACCGTAGAACCTAGAGAGCTGGAGGCGAGTGGACCGCGCGGTCGCTGGCCGTTTTGCCCCACAGCAAAGCGGCGGGAGGAAAGTCCGGGCACCGCAAGACACAGTGGTGGGTAACGCCCACCGGCCGCAAGGCTAGGGAAAGTGCCACAGAAAAGATACCGCCTCGGCCTGGCTTCGGCCGGCCGCGGTAAGGGTGAAATGGTGCGGTAAGAGCGCACCAGCAGGCCGGGTGACCGGTCTGGCTTGGTAAACCCCACTGGGTGCAAGGCCAAGCAGGAAGTCAGGATGCCCCTACGGGCGCATCCTGCGGGCTCGTCTGGCCCGTTCCCTTCCGGGTAGGCCGCTGGAGACGGCGCGCAATCGCCGCCCTAGAGGAATGACCGCGCTCGCCGCCGCTAAAGGCGGACGGCGAGACAGAACCCGGCTTATAGGTCCACTCGCCGCCGGCTCTTTCTTATGTTACTGCTGCTGAAGGAGGCGCCTCGGCTTGAGACGCAAGACGCAGGTCGCCTCCTCCAGCAGGGGTTCTCAGGGTGCGGCCTTCGGTTCTCAGACAACCGCTCGCACTGCTAGCCTTCGGCCGGCACCAGTTCTTCGTCGACGATCTGCAGCAACTTCGAAATGCAGAGCTTGTTCATGCTGGTATGCCGCTCATGCGCCTCGGTGCGGAGCGACTCGTGCAGGCTCTTGGGCAGCCGCACGGTGATGACCCGCGTCGGCTCGCGCGACTCGTTGGCGTCCACAGTCCGCCGCTCGCGGAGCTTGGCGAGCATGTGCTGAATCTCGTCGAACTGCTGACTCTGCTCAAAGTGGGCGAGTTGCTCCGGCTCGGGAAATGCCTGACGCACGACGCCATTGATCCCGAGCACCTCGCGGAAAAAGGTGACCCAATCGGGGTTTTGCTGGTAGAGCTTCTGGGCCACCTCGTAAACTTCTTGATATTTCTCCTGAGCTTCAACAGACATCCGTGCAAACTCCTATCCCATTTCCAGAAACCGCCAGATCGATTCGGCCCACGCAGCCCCCGATCCGTTCTTATTTTCCCCAGGAGTCAAACGGGCGGGCGGATGTCATTGCATTGCTTGCACTTGCGCTGCGCCCCGGCGGGTGCACAAAAGACAAGCACGGGCACCCAAAAACCGGGCACCCTCCCCCATGCCCACAAAACAGGCAGCCGCATTTTTCCCGCACCGGGGAGTGTCCAGCACCAGAACCCGCCCAGATTGCTTGGTTTTGGCCGCGATTGCCGGAAAAAAGGGAGCTTAGGAAACCCGGGAGGAGCGGCAGCAGGGGGATCGAGGTGGGGACTGCCGCTCGCAGCGCTCATAGCGCCAGCGGCGTCTCGGCGGTGACGGCTTCGCTAGCGTCAGCATGAACGCAGCGCAGCGCCAGCAGCACTGGCGACAACGTCACACCATTGACAGCTTTCGAGTCACTGCACCGCCCGCAATAAAGTCACAGCAGTGCTGGCACTGAAACTACTGCACCGCCTGCAAAGAAGGGCCAGCATTGCCTGCAAGGCTGGCCCAGCCCCCAACCCCGGCCGCCTCGGCCACAGCCCACTGGGCGCGGCCGAAGAAACCGCACCGCCAAATCATACCAGAAGCGCAAATCATACCAGTTTCGCGGTGACCGACGCGCCGGACCCCGCGCCGACCAAAAATGGGGCCTGCGGCGGAGTAGGAGCAACAGACCTTTCCGTGCGCGAGCCAACGCGGCCGCGCACGGCCGCCAGCCACCCCGCCACGGCGACCACTCTTTTCCCCCGGCGCCCCTAGCGCGCGGGGCGCGTTGCCCAGTACCGCCAGAGCGGCTAAGGGGGGCCTGGAGGCTGCGGGCAAAAAGAGGTGCGGCGCAGGCGACAGGGAACGGAGACGCACGCTGGTTCCCGATCCCTGTCCCCGGCCGCTTCCGATGCTAGCCGGCCAGTTCGTCGCGAATCCGCAGCAGCAGGGCTTGGGTCAATTTGATGCCCTCGACCTCCGAGGGCTGACTGCCTTCCCACTCGATGCCGACGTATCCCCGGTAGCCGGCGTCGAGCACGATCTTCATCATCCGCCGGTAGTCGGTGTTCTTCTCGTTCCCCTCGGCGTCGAAGACGTGGCTCTTGGCGCTCACCCCTTTGGCGTACGGCATCAGTTCCTCGACGCCCCGGTAACGGTCGTAGCCATGAAAATTGCCGAAGTCGGGGAGCGTGCCGCAGTTGGGCAGCCCGACCTGCTTCATCACGGCCGCCAGCCAAGCTCCGTTGCTCGACAAGCCGCCGTGGTTTTCGACGATCACATTGATCTCATGACTGCCGGCGAACTGCGACAGCCGCCGCAGCCCATCCGCCGCCCGATCGCGCTGCTCTTCTTCGCTGCCGCTGCTACGGGCGTTGACGCGGATCGAATGGCAGCCGAGAAACTTGGCCGCCTCGACCCAACGATAATGGTTCTCCACGGCCTGCTTCCGCTGGGCCTCGTCCGGGTCGCCCAGGTGCCCTTCCCCGTCGCACATGATCAGGACGTTGCGAATCCCGTTGTCGTCGGTCCGCTGCTTCAGCTCGCCGAGATATTTTTGGTCCTTGGCTTTGTCCTTGAAAAACTGATTCACATACTCCACGGCGTCGATGCCGAACTCGCTTTTGGCGAACTCGGGAAACTCCATGTTTGTCAGCTTACCGCCGCGCAGCGTGCGGTGCAGCGACCACTCAGCGAGCGAAAGCTTAAACAGCGGCTCTTTCTCGGCCGCCCAGAGCGGCGTGCGGGCAAACATCGTCGCCCCCAGTCCCGCCGACAGCGCGGCAGTCGCTTTGAGCATCGTACGACGGTCGAAACGGCGATCATTCATGGGATATTCTTTCTGCGCGACAGGGAAACGGTGTAGGAGGAAATCAGCACCGCATTAGGATAAGCCGCCGCGCCGGCCGAGGCAAATTAGTCGCGGGGGCGCGGCCGGCTGCCGCTACGTCCATGAGTCCACCTCGCGCAGCGCCACTTCCGACGTCTACCCCCTGACAGAGCAGCCCCGTCGCTCCATGATGGGAACCAGTCAGCTTCGCCCACGGCGGCCGCTTCGCGCCCCGCCATCGGCATCGGGCACGCGCTTCAGCCGCGCGTACTGCGGATATTCCCCCGCCTCTATATCGAGTTGCGTAATCTTGGGAGGATTCTCCTCCGCCGTTGGCACGGAGGAGCGGTCAGCCATCGGTCGCCAGCCAAAAAATGTCCTTCCCGCGCAAGCGGGAATCTAGAGAGTGGTCTTCGCTTCGGGGGCTTCCGCTTGCGCGGCGCGCCCCCGCCACCCGTTGCTGAAAGCCGTTGCTTGACGCCTCCCAAGATTACGCAACTTGATATAGATTCCACGTCGCGGAGCGCGACGTGGCTACACGGCCTGCTTCTGCATTCTGGCCGAATAGCCGCGCTGCCGAGCGGCACCGGCTGCTGGGCGTGGGGCTAGGCTCGCTTCTTCTTCGCCGGTTTGCCGGGGCGCGCGGTGGGGTGGGGGGCGGTTTTTCGGTTCGCGGCGCGCTCTTTGCGCGCGACGTGGGCGGCGGAGGCTTGGGCGCTTTCGGCTTGGCCGGTGAGTTCAAAGAGGAAGCGGCTGGGGACCGTCTCACGGTTCTTGCCCCACTTCATGCGCGTCAGGGCGAGCGAGAGCGAGAGCCGATCTTGGGCGCGGGTGATGCCGACGTAACAGAGCCGGCGTTCTTCGTCGATCGCCGCGTCGCCCGAGGTAACGGAGCGGCGGTGCGGCAACAGCCCTTCTTCCATGCCGACCATGTAGACGTGCGGAAACTCCAATCCCTTGGCGGCGTGCAAGGTCATCAGCGCAATGGCATTGCGCTGCAGCTGCGATTCCTTGTCGTCCTCGTCCTCTTTGGCCGAGAGCGCCACCTCCTCCAAAAAGCCCTGCATCGTCGCCTTGCGCTTGGCCCGCTTTTGGTAGTTGCCCAGCGCGTTGATGAGTTCCTCGACGGTCGCCCAGCGGGCAAGCTGATCTTTTTCCTCGCTGTAGAGCCGCTCGATTTCCTGGCGGTAGCCGACTTCGTGAATCAGATCGGTGGCGATGTCCACCAGCGAGTCATGCCCCAGCCGCTCGACGTAACGCTCGATCATCACACGGAACTGGTCGATCGCCGTCACGGCATTGCCAGGGATTTCTTCGTAGCTGCCGACCTCGTACAACGTGTCCCAGATCGAGCGGCCCTGCGAGACGGCGCGCTGCGTGAGCTGTGCCACGGTCGCCTGTCCGATGCCGCGAGCGGGCTTGTTGATGATCCGCAGCAGCGAAACCTCATCCTGCGGCGCGGCGAGCAGCTTGAAGTACGCCAGCACATCGCGGACTTCCTTGCGGTCGTAAAACGACATGCCGCCGATGAGCACATACGGCAGCTTCGCCTTGCGCAGTTCGACCTCGAAGGCGCGCGGCTGCTCGTTCGTGCGAAAGAGAATCGCAACGTCGCGCGGTTCTAGTTCCGGCCGGGCCAGCTGCCGTTGGATGTCGAGAATGACTTCGCGGGCTTCGTCTTCCTCGTCGCGGAACTGCAATATCTGCGGCCGCTCGCCTCCCTGCCGTGCCGGGCGGAGCACTTTGTCGTTGCGGACGGTGTTGAAGGCGATCAGCCGGTTTGCCAGGTCGAGAATCGCCGAAGTCGAGCGGTAGTTCTCTTCGAGCCGGACCACCTTCGCGTCGGGCCAGTCTTTGCGGAAGTTGAGAATATGCATGACTTCCGCGCCGCGCCAGCCGTAGATCGCCTGATCGTCATCGCCCACCACGCACAGGTTGCGATGCCGCGCGGCAAGCGCGCGGACAATACGGTATTGGCTGCCGTTGGTGTCTTGGTACTCGTCAATTAGCAAGTGGTCGTAGAGCGCCGCGTCCTCGCGCCGCACGTCGGGGAACTTGCGATATAGCTCCTCGGTCAGCAGCAACAGGTCGTCGAAATCGACCGCGCCGGCGAGCTTGAGATTTTTTTGGTAGCGGCGGTAGGCCATCGCGGCGAGGTGTTCTTTATCGGTCTCGGCCACGCTGGCTGCCTGGTCGGGGCGGATCGCGGCCGACTTCCAGCGGCTGATGAGCGCGAGCAGATCGCCCGGCCGCAGCGTCTCGCCCGGCACTTTGATCTCGCGGAGGGCCTGACGGGCGATGCTCTCTTGGTCACCGCGATCGTAGATGGCGAACTTTTCAGGGTAGCCGAGTTGACGGATGTGCCGCCGCAGGATGCGGACGCAGAGCGAGTGGAACGTGGAAATCTCGGGGCGGCTGAGCAGCCGTTTGCCGAGCAGCTTGGCCGCACGCTCTTGCATTTCAGCGGCGGCTTTGTTCGTGAAGGTGACGGCCAAAATCCGCGAGGGTTCGATGCCCGAGCGGATCAGCTCGGCGATGCGAAAGGTGACGACGCGGGTTTTGCCGGTTCCCGCGCCGGCGAGCACCAGCAGCGGTCCTCGGAGCGTGTGAACCGCCTCATGTTGCGCGGGGTTAAGCGACATCGCGGGAAGCATCAGCAAGAGAGTCGTAGCCGGGGCGGGACATCCTGATCGCGCGCCCGGAGGCAACTTAGCGACAACGGCCAGCGACGGAAAGGCCCCCCGCCAATTTGCCCGCGCCGCGCGGCAAGGGGCGTGCATGCGGCGTCCGCACGCGCCCGGTCGGCCTTGACGCCTACCGATGCGCAACCCTATATTGCGCAAACGCTTGGTTCTCTCGCCCGCTCTCCGTGTGGAGCGGGTTTTTCGCTCTCCTCGCAAGCTAGTTAGTGATTGCCATGAAGACGGAACGTCGGCACGAACTGCAAAAGAACGACCTGGCCGATCAGCTCAATCGTTCGTTGGAGACGGTGCGCCCCTACTCCTCGACGATTACGGTCGTGCTGTTGGTGGCGGTCGTGGTTTTCATCGGCTTTTTGATCTATACCCGCCAGGCCGACCAGCGTGCCGCCGAGGCTTGGAGCGCGTATTTTCAAGCGACCGAAGAAGGCCGCAACGCGGAAAAGCTGCAAGAGGTGATCGAAGAATACCCGAACACGACGATGCGCGACTGGGCGGAATTGGCTGCGGCCGACGCGGCGCTGGAGCGCGGCACGTCGCTCTTGGGGCGGGACAAGCACGGGGCGCGCACGCATTTGACGACGGCCGCCGAGCGCTATCGGGAACTGGTCAAGGCGACCGACGTTCAAGCGGTTAAGGAGCGTGCCCAATTCAATCTCGCGCTGACTTACGAATCGCTGGGGCAGCTCGAAGAGGCGCGCGAGATGTATGGCGCGGTCGGCGGCACGCTGGCCGAGGTCGCGCGTGCCCGCGCCGCCGAGTTGGAGGACAAGGATCTCCAACAGTTCTACGACTGGTACGCCCAGGCCGAGCCGCCAGCGAGCAACTTCATTCCCGAAGGAGGAGCGCCGGGCGAGCGGCCCGCCTTTGGCGTCGAATCGCCGCAAGACACGCCCTTCCGGCTGCCGTCGGGCATCGACGACCCGCTGCCGACGAATCTTGGCTTGCCGTCGGATTTTGGCGGACTCGGGACGACGACCGCCGACGACGCGCCGCAAGACGAAGCCACCAGCGCCGAACCGGCCAACCCGGAAGGCTTGCCGCCCGAGCCGGCCGACGAACCGGCTCCCGCCGCCGAGCAGCCGTCTGAGGCGCAACCCACAGGCGAAGCTCCGGCCACCGAGCAACCGGCCGCGCCGGCCGAATAGCCGCTCGCGCGGCGGCTTCTTTTGCCTTTTGGTGCGGCGGCTGTTATGGCTGAGGGTGATTTTTCTGCCGAGCCGGTCGAGCTGATCGTGAGCGACGCCCAGCAAGGGCTGCGGCTCGATGTGCTCTTGGCCGAAACGTACCCGGCCTACAGCCGGGGGCATCTGACCAAGGCGATCAAGGCGGGCGGCGCGCGCGTCGATGGCAAGCCGGCTAAGCCGTCGCATCGGCTCACGGCGGGCGAGCGAGTTGAGTTCTCCCTGCCGGCGCTGCCGCGCGAGGGGCCTGAGCCGGAAAATATTCCGCTCGAACTCCTCTACGAAGACGAGCATCTGGTGGCGATCAACAAGCCGCCGGGCATGATCGTCCATCCGGCCAAAGGGCACTGGTCGGGCACGCTCGCCAGTGCGCTGGCCTACCACTTCGATCAACTCAGCACGACCGGCGGCCCCACGCGGCCGGGCATCGTACACCGGCTTGATCGCGATACCAGCGGCGTGATCGTCGTCGCCAAAACCGATGCCGCGCATTTCAAGCTCGCCGAGCAGTTCGAGCAGCGCACGACCGAGAAGGAATACCGCGCAATCGTGCGGCACGCCCCGCCGCTCGACCGCGATCGGATCGATTTTCCGATCGGTCCGCACCCGCACCAGCGCGACAAGATGGCGCTGCGCAAAGACCACCCCCAAAGCCGCGAGGCCCAGACCTATTATGAAGTGCTGGAACGCTTTGACGGATTCGCCTATCTAAAACTTCTGCCGAAGACGGGCCGCACGCACCAGATTCGCGTGCATCTGACGCACGTCGGCAGCAGCGTCCTGTGCGACAAGCTCTACGGCGGCGGCGACCGAGTCACGCTCGGCGAGATCGCGCGCGACGCGCGGCAGCAGGACGTGCTGCTCGACCGCCAAGCGCTGCACGCGCAGCGGCTGAGGCTCGACCATCCACGGACGGGCAAGCCGCTGGAGTTTGTCGCGCCGGTGCCGGAAGACATGCAGCGCGTGCTCGCGGCGCTGCGCGCTTGGCGCTCGCGGTAGCGGCGCAGGTTGCCTCAACTCGTCATTCCCGCCTACACGTCCTTCCCGCGCAGGCGGGAAGGACAGAGGGAGCTATCAGCGTTCAGTAGTCAGCAATACGGGGGCACGTCCTCCCGCGCAAGCCGGAAGGACAGAGGCGAAGGTTCTTGGTCTGGATTCCCGCCTGCGCAGGAAGGACGTGTTTTGCGAACCGCTGACTGCTGACGGCTGACGGCTGACGGCTAGAACGAATGCGCGCTACCGATCGCGCAGAATCGACTGCATCAGGTCGCGCGTGCCGAGCGTGTGCGGGCTGACGAGGAGTTCGCCGGCTTTGAAGCCGGCCGACATGCCTTGTTGGATCGCCCAGGCGCGGATGCGGTCGAAGACGTGCTCTTTGGCCGGGGGGAATTGGCTCGCGTAACAGCGCACGGCGGCGAGTTTCTTTTCGAGCGTCGGTTCGATATCAACGACCAGATGCCCGGCACCGGGCGGCAGGCTCAGGGAACCGAAGGCGAGCGTGTAAAAAAGCTGCCCCGAGATCGTGTGGACCGGCAAGTTATCAAAGTGCTCGTCCCACTTTGTCAGCCGCGAATAAAAAATCGCGGCGTCGGTGATTTGCATGGCCTGCCAGTGGTCGGGCGAGGCGAGCGGCGTCTTTTCGCCAAAGCCGATCACCACTTGCGGCCGGTACTTGCGAAACTCTTTCGCCAGCGCGACGCGAGCCTCAAACGAATCGAACAGCCGCCGGTTCGGCAGTTCCAACGTCACGCGAAGGTGAACCCCAAGCACTTCCGCCGCGCGGCGCGCTTCCTCCAGCCGCTGCTCCGGGCCGGAGGAAAGCGGCGTCGGTTCGCCATTGGTCAGGTCAATGATCCCCACCCGATGCCCCTGCTCCACCAGCCGGGCCAGCGTCCCGCCACAAGCGATCTCCACATCGTCCGGATGCGCCCCGACGGCGATCACGTCGAGCTTCGGATATTCGAGGGGAGAGGACATGGGGGACGGGGACGGGGGACGGGAGGCTGTAAGCGGCAAGCTATAGGCTGCGGGCTGCGAGCTACAGGCTACAGGCTACAGGCAAGATCGCTTGCAGCCCGTCGCTTGTAGCCTGCAGCTTAAAACGCTACTTCACGAGCGACAGCAAAAAGCTCGGGTTGAGCGGCACGAAGCGGAGGCGTTCGAGTTGGTAGGTTCCGCGCGCGAGATTGAGCATCCAGACTTTGACGTTCGAGGTGCGGGCAAGGAGCGTGCGGTGGACCTCGGCGAGATTTTCGATGCTGCCGACGCTGGCGACCATCCGGCCGCCGGGGCGGAGGCGGTCGTAGGCCAAGTCGAGCAGTCGGCTGATCTCACGTCCGCTGCCTTGCACGAAGATGGCGTGCGGGTCGGGCAGATCGGCCCAGGCTTCGGGGGCGCGGCCGAGTACGGCTTCGAGGTTCGTCACGCCAAAGCGTTTGGCGTTTTCGACGATGAGCTGGTGGTCTTCGGCGTCCATTTCGATCGCGTAGGTCGTTCCGCCGCGCGCGAGCTGCGCCGCCTCGACGCTCACTGAGCCGCTGCCGGCGCCGACATCCCAGACGATGCTCGTGGGACCTAAGTCCATCTCGGCAAGGGCGAGCGAGCGGACCTCGGCGGGCGTGAGCAGGCCCTGCTTCGGCTTCGATTGCAAAAAGGCTTCTTCCGGGTTGCCGAAGATGCGAAAGCCGACCTTTTCGCTCGGCCGGTCGGGGGCGTCGGGCTTGCGGACGAGAATCAACACATTCAGCGGCGCGAACGACAGCCGCGCGATTTCATCCAGTTCGCCCCGCGTGACGCGCTCATCGGGCGAGCCGAGATTCTCGCAGACGTAGGCGGTGAAATAATCGACGCCGTGGTCCAACAGCGCTTGCGCGACGCGATTGGGCATGGCGGCTTCGGTGGTAAACAACCCGACCTTTTCGGCGACACGAACCTTTTCAATGACGTTTTCGAGCTTGTGGTTCGCCAGGTTCGTCAGGTACGCATCTTCCCAGCTTTCCATGACGCGGGCGAAGGCAAGCTGCATCGTGCTCACATGCGGCACGACCAGAAAGCGCTCCTTGCCCAGCCGGTCGCTCAAGTAGCGGGCCAGCCCATAAAAGAGCGGATCGCCCGAGGCGAGCACGGCGATGCGCTTGCCCGCGGCGCGGCTGAGGCGCTCGGTGACTTCGTCGAGATTGCTGCCGGCGAGGAGCCGTTCGGCTCCGGTATCGGGGATGAGGCTCAGCGTGCGCTCGCCGCCGACGAGCAGTTCGGCCTGCTCGATCATCTTGCGGGCGGAGCTGGAGAGGCCTTCGAGGCCGTCGTCGCCGATGCCGATGACGCGAATTTTTTCCGAGTCTTGCATACTTCTCAGCCCGAAGAGGAGCCTGCCCTACGAACGCCGCACGCGCTGGCGGTATGGGGGTGGATTGTAGAGCAAATCGCCGCAGCGTCCAAGCCGCGCCGGCACTGCCGTTCAAGCAGCCTTCCTTTCCGGTAGCGTCCCTCCCGCCCCTAGAGAGTTGGGGAAGCTTTGGACAAACTGGCCTCTCCTTGCGGCCCCAACGGGGCCGAACTCGATAGCCAGGGCGAGAGCCTTGGGGAAACGGCAGGCGCAAGAGAAGTGAATGCGCTGGAATCGTGGAAGGCCCCACGGGCCGTTACGCGAGGGTTCCGGCGGGTGGCGGCCCGTTGGGCCTTGCTGGGCGCTGTTGGTTATTCCATCCGTGTTTGTCGCGTCCTAATTCCCCAGGGCTGCGCCCTGGGCTGTCGAGTATCGCCCCGTTGGGGCGAGAAGGGCGGAAAGCGCAGGGGTGGCGGGGACGCCCTCGCCTGTTGTCGATCGCGCTTGGGGAAAACTACTGCGGGAGGCGGCCCTGCTCGACTTTCGGCAGTTGCCCGGTCAGGGCTTCCAGGTACGCGACCAGATCGTCTTTTTCTTGCTCGGTCAGGTTGAGCTTTTTCATCTTGTCGCTCAAGTACGGGTTGGGGTGCCCGCCCTTGTCGTACCATTCGACGACCTCGCGCAGCGTGGCTTGACTGCCGTCGTGCATGTAGGGGGCCGTCTGCGCGATGTTGCGGACGGTCGGTGTTTTGAAGGCCCCTTTGTCCTTCTCGGCCTTGGTCACGTCGAAGCGTCCCAAGTCCGGCTCGGCGGCGTCCATTCCCACGCCGAGATTGTGATACTTTTCGTCGGTGAAGTTCGCGCCCACATGGCAAGCCGTGCAGTTGCCTTTGTCGGTAAAGAAAATCTCGCGGCCGCGCTTGGCGCTCTCCGACATGCTGCGGCTTCCTTCGACCGCTTCCTGATAGCTCTGCCACACTTCGGGCAGGTCTTCCTTTAGCTCCGGAATTTCCTCCGGCGCGAAGCGCTGTTCGACGCTGCGCACGTACTCGTAATAGTCAGCCGGGGCCGGTCCGGTGACAATCGCGCGCTCGAAGGAGGCGATGGCCTTGGCGACCGTGTCGATCGTCAGCCCTTGCTCGGGAAAAATCTTCTCAAACTGCATCCGGTAAACGTCAATGCCGGCCAGGCAGGAGACGCAGCCTTCGTGGGTGTTGCCCATTTCGATCGGGTTGGCAATCGGCCCTTTGGCCTGATCTTCAAGCGACGTGGCGCGGCCGTCCCAGAACTGCTCTTTGCTCAAGAGACGATTGAACGCGACGGGCGAATTGCGCTCGCCTTCCAGATCCTCGATACCGATGCCGAACTGCGTGTTCCGCGCGTAGCCCTCGTTCGGATCGTGGCAGGTCGCACAACTGATCTTGGCATTGCCCGACAGCCGGGGGTCGAAGTAAAGCTGGCGTCCCAGTTCGATCTTCGCCCGCGTGAGCGGGTTGGCTTCCAATCCATAGACTTGCGCGCGTCCGGCGCGCAGCCCGAGCGGCAGATCGATTTCGAGCCGCTGGTGATTGGCCGGATCGTCGAGCCACTTCTGAACCTGCTCCCGCGTGAGCGGCCCTTCGCCGGGAATCCCGGCCGTCAGTTCCGGCGAGCCGAGCAGGACTTTGTTGCTCTTGTTCGCTTCGGCGTCGTCGACCTTCGCTTCGGTCGCGGTCGCCTCTTGCGCGTGCGCCGCGCTCAAGAGCGCGTCTCCGGCGACGAGGGCGACAACGGCCGCAGCGAGGTTCCACCATTTCACGCTTTGCATTTTCGCGTTCTCCCGCGTCTAAAATCCAACCGCTAATGCTCGGTCCCGTGCCTTCGGCGGCTTCCCTTGCGCGGCGTCGTGCGGTTGCACGGCAGCCTGACAACCTGGAATAAACTGCAGCCGGCAGTCCGATCTCCGTTGCAGCCGCCTGCAGTGATGTACAGACGGCTACTAATAATTATAGTCCTCAGCCGACGGCCACCCAACTGCCGCGCGCCAGGGGGTATTGGCCGCCGTGCGTTTTTCCGGTCTTGTCGGCGGATTGCTATAATCGACCCATCACCCCCAGCTTACCCGGCTGAGTTTTCGGACTCAATGCTCGGCCGGGTCGAGCGAGGGCAGAGCAAGGTTGACAAGCTCGCCGGGTGCGGCGGCTGCGATCCGGCCCCCTAATTTGCCGGTGTCGCGCGCGGCATCGGCCGATAAACTGGACCGGATTTGCTGGCGCGCAAGCGGCGGTGCCAGCCGTTCTTGCTGCGCTACGACGAGAGGCGGTCATTGCGTGTCGGATTCCATCGAAATCAAGCCGGCCACCGGGCCGATTCATGCCGCGCCCCGATTGCCAGGCTCCAAAAGCATCACCAACCGCGCACTGGTTTGCGCGGCGCTCGCCCACGGGCGGTCGCGGCTCTCCGGCGCGCTCGATAGCGAAGACACGCGCGTGATGATCGACTCGCTCGGGCGGCTGGGCATCGAGGTTCAGTCCCAACGGCAAGGCGAACTGCTGGAAGTCGAAGGCTGCGGCGGCGCGATTCCTGCCCGTGGTGCGGAACTATTCATTGCCAACAGTGGCACGACGGTACGCTTTCTCACCGCGCTGGTGACGCTCGGCAACGGCACATTCCGGCTCGACGGGGTCGAGCGGATGCGCAACCGGCCGATTCAGGACTTACTCGACACGCTCCGCGCGCTGGGAGCCGACGTGCAGAGCGAAGCGGGCACCGGCTGTCCGCCGGTCGTGGTGCAAGCTCACGGGCTGCGCGGGGGCGATGCCCAGGTGCAGGGCAACATTTCCAGCCAATACCTTAGCGGCGTGTTGATGGCCGCCCCTTATGCGCAGCGGCCGGTGGAACTCGATGTGCGCGGGCAGCTTGTCTCGCAGCCCTACGTCCAGATGACGCTCGACGTGATGGAAGCCTTCGGCGTCCGCGCTGAGTCGGGCATCGCGCTAAGCCGCTTTAGCGTGCCGAACACGCGCGGCTACCGCGCCACCGACTACACGATCGAGCCGGACGCCAGCGCGGCGAGCTACTTCTTCGCGGCGGCGGCGATTACCGGAGGGCGCGTCACCGTCGAGGGGCTTTCGCGCATGAGTTTGCAGGGGGATGTCGGCTTCTGCCAGTGCCTGGAACAGATGGGCTGCCGCGTTCGCTATGACAACAGCGCGATCACGGTCGAAGGCGGACCGCTGCGCGGGATTGCCGTCGATATGAACGCCATGAGCGACACCGTGCAAACGCTCGCCGCCGTCGCGCTGTTTGCCGAAGGCCCGACGCGCGTGACGGGCGTGGCGCACAACCGCCACAAAGAAACCGACCGCATTGGCGACTTGGCCGCCGAACTGCGCAAGCTCGGCGCGCAGGTCGAGGAGTTCGAAGACGGACTACAGATCACGCCCGGCAGGCTCCGCCCTGCCGCGATTGACACCTATCACGACCATCGCATGGCGATGAGTCTGGCACTAGTGGGGCTGCGCCAGCCGGGCATTCGGATCAACGATCCTGGCTGCACGGAGAAGACCTACCCCCACTACTTCCGCGATCTTGCCCACGCGGCCGGCACGAGCTAGCGCGGTGGTGATGGTGGATGGTGGATGTTGGATGTTGGATGTTGGATGGCGGGGGCGCACCGCGAGAGCGGAAGCCCCCGAAGGCGGAGGGCGGAAGGCGGAAAGCCTTCGTGAATGTCCTTTCCGCGCAGGCAGGAATCGAGACGCCTGACTTTGTCCACTGGATTCCCGCCTGCGCGGGAGGGACGTGATGAAAACGCACTGCCGGAGGCTTCCGCTGTCGCGGTGCGCCGCGCGCGCCGTAACAGAAGAAAAGCAAGCAGCGCGGCGCGGCTTAGCGGGGGTGGACGCGGCGGTCGACTGATTCCAACAACTCTTCGGCGCGGCGCAGCAGCGCCAAGCCCGACTCGGTCGGTGGGTAAGCGGCGCTCGAAGGGTCACAGGCTTCGAACATCCCGTGACAGTGTTGGCACACCACGCGTTTGCCCAGGTACTCCACGCGAATCTGGAGCGAGCGCCCGCATGTGGGGCATTCCTGAACAAAATAGGTAGATCTAGACATTGCGGCATCTCCTGCTACCGACGGCTCTACCTAGCAGTCGTAAGGTTCGTCCTCAACTTAACGGAAGGAAACGGGAAATTCAACTATTTTCTTCCGCAGCGATTCTCCTGCCTGCACGGATTTCCGCACCGGCCGAACATGATCCTGCTATTTACGCGGCAGATTCCGAATGGTTCGGCGGGTAGCCGCTAATCTTTCCTGGTGGAAGGGAGGGATGCGCAACGCGACAGGCCAGGATTTTCCCGATGGCCCCGCCCGGCGCGGCCCTAAAAAGGGGCAAAACGCCGCTCGTGCGGCCATGAGCTACAGTTGAATCGGTGGCGATTGATCCTTTGGCTCCAGCTCCGGGAATTCACGCGCTATGATTTCCCTTCCAGCACGACCTCTTCGTAATACGGCCCTGCTCTGCGGCTGGCTCGCGCTTGGTGGGCTTGCCCGGGACGTTTCTGCCGAGGAGAAACTTCCCTCCTTCGAATCCGTCACCGCCGTCGTCACGCGGGCGCTGGCGATTCAGAGCGACTACCGCCCCGGCGATCTGATCTCGCAGGGCAATGTCGAACCGATCTTCCACCAGTTGCGGCAGATGGGTTGGGCAGTTGCCGACCGCACGGCGATTCTGAACGATCTCCCCTCCGACCGGGATTTCGTGGTGCGTCAACTGCGGACCGAAGCCGGCCGCAAAATGATGCGGCAAATCAGCGGCTACCCGGGCGGCTACGATCGGCTGTTTCGCTTGGCCGCTCTGCCCGAGGGTCGGCGAACGGTGGTCGATCTTATTGAAGACACCGGCGGCGCGGAACTGATCCGCTACCTGACAATGAGTCAGGGCGGCAAGCAACTCGGCCGAATGCTCGGCGCGGTCCCTCACGGCCAGCACTTCAACAAGCCGACTGGCCAAATCTACACCGAGCAGGCGCTGCTCGACCGCTTGCGAAAGAGCTATCAGGCCGCGCAGGCTGAAGACCGCTAGAGCGCGACGCGACAGGTGGCGGGGGCGCTGCGCGCGAGCGGAAGCCTCCGCGGCGCACGAAAGCGGAGGGCGCCGGGTTTTTTATTTTTTCCGGGAACGGTCGTAGCCTGCACGGCGTCGAAGTTGCGTTGGAGCGTGCGACGACTGCCTGGAACGACTAAGCCGCTAACCGCCCTGGAGGCCGCGCGGGCGAAAAAGGCTCTACGCGCATAAAGAATTCGCGCTAGTAGACTTGGCGGATACTGCGAATCACGACCGGCTGTTGCGGCGTGCTCACAAACTCACCTTGGTCGTGGCGGGCGACCGCGCCGATCTGGTCGGCTACGTCCATGCCCGAAATCACGCGGCCGAAGACGCAATATCCGTAGCCCTCGGGCGAATTATCCTGGTGGTCGAGCGCCGGGTTGTCGGCCAGGTTGATGAAAAATTGGCAGGTCGCGCTGTCGATCGCGTCGAGCGACCGGCTCATGGCGAGCGTGCCACGGGTGTTTTCCACGCCATTGTGGGCTTCGTTGCGAATCGGCAGCGAGGTCGCCTTCGGCTCAAGCTCGGCGGTAAACCCGCCGCCGACGATCATCGAATCGGGAGCGACGTAGTGAAACACGGTGCCGCTATAATGTCCCCGGTTGACGTAATTCAAAAAGTTGTGGACCGTCACCGGCGCGCTCACGGCGTCGAGTTCGACGGTAATCGTGCCCTGCGAGGTTTCCAGTTCGACGCGCGGATGGAGCGGGTCGGCCTGCGGAGCGGCCGAGCGGCCGGCCGTTGCAACGGTTGCTGCCGCGGCTGGTTCGGCTTCGCCGGCAATGCGGGCGGCGACCGGGGCGGTCGGGCTTTCCTGGGAGCCGCAGCCTCCGGCGGCCAAGGCGGCAACCAATCCAGCCAGTCCGGCGAACCAGGTGCATCGGGTCATAGCTACAAGCCTCCCTGCAACGAAGAAACACGAGTCTTCGGCGCGGCATCCTGCCGGCCGGTGCGCAAGCTGCGCCAGGGTCTGGGGCGCGGCCGTATGATGCTCGGATTGGCCGTCGCGTGCAAGGGCGATTTCTCCGCCGCCCCGTCCGTCTGGCGGTGGGCGAGGAAACCCTTCGTTTTCGTGGCGTTGGCCTTTCGTTTGTGATACGATAGCGCGGCAGTCGGCTTTCTTGGCGTCGGCAGTCGCCTGACATAGGCGGTGGAAAGAGACAGAAAATGGGTAATCGTGCGTTTCATGCCGTCGTCGTGCTGCTGTGGGCGTCGACGACCGGCTGGCTGGTCGTTGCCAAAGTGCTCCCGCCCCTGCTGGTTGGTGAACCGCCGACCTATCGCTCCACGCTTCAGGAACAACACCGGGTCATCGCCTGGCGGCTGGAATGGAACGGCCAGCCGATCGGCTGGTCGGCCTCGAAGGTGCTGCCGGCCGAGGACGGCGTGACCGAAGTTCACAGCCGGATGCTGCTCGACGATCTGCCGCTCAAGGAGATGTCGCCCTACTGGCTGCGACCGCTGCTGGCGCAGCTGGGCACGATGGACATGGACGCCCGCAGCCGCGTGGAGATTGATCCGCTCGGAGCGCTGAGCCACTTTCGCTCGACGGTGCGGATCGGCGAGATTGCCGACGCGGTTCGTGTCCGCGGCCATGTGGACGGTTCGCAACTGCACGTCGAAGTCCGCTCGGGCGAGTTCCAATACAAGAAGCAATTGCCGCTTCCGCCCGACGCGCTGGTGGGGAATGAATTGACGCCGCAGGCTGAATTGCCGGGGCTGCGCGTCGGCCAGAGTTGGACGATGCCCGTCTACAGCCCGTTTTATCCGAACCAGCCGCTAGAGATTTGGCAGGCGTCGGTCGACGAGGAAGGGATGCTCCAGTGGAACGACGAGATGGTCACCACGCGCATCGTCAGCTACCGCGCCGACTCGGGCGCCGCCCTCGGCGCATCGACCAAGCCGCGTGGGCGGCTGTGGGTGGCCCGTGACGGTCGCGTGCTGCAACAAGAGTCGATGCTGCTCAACTCGCAACTGCGCTTCGTGCGCATGACTTCGGACGAAACGGAAGCGCTGCTCGCCTCGCTCGGCGAGGATTGGCTTTCGGCCTCTGCGCGTCCCTCCGCCACGGCGGCCACGGAGCCTGTCGAAGCTAACGCCCGCGCAGCCGAAGCAAGCATTCCTCCGCAAGGCTAGCGCCCCAGCCCGGCGCGGCGAATCGGGAATCGTAATCCATGATTGAGTTCGACTGCGTGACGCGCAACTACGGCACGAAGGTAGCCGTCGATCGACTGCAACTGACGATTCCCGATGGGGAACTGTTCGCCTTTCTCGGTCCGAACGGCGCCGGTAAGACGACCACGATCAAGATGCTGGTCGGTT
>CAYZVT010000039.1:0-18893 GCA_964481585.1 uncultured Pirellulales bacterium | reverse complement strand
GCGAGCGCTACCGCTCCGGAGATGCGACGCCGGTCTTTACGATCGAAGGCAAGTACACCGCCCAAGGCTGGACCGAATGGACGCAAGGCTTCCAGTTCGGTGCGGCGCTGCTTCAGTTTGACGCCACGGGCGACGAGCAGTTTTTGCAGCTTGGGCGGCAGGCCACGATCGATCGGATGGCGTCGCACGTCACCCATTTTGGCGTTCACGACCACGGGTTTAACAACGTCAGCACCTACGGCAATCTGCGGCGTTTGATGCTCGAAGGCCGCATCCCGCACGATGCCCGCGAACTGGATTTTTACGAACTCGCCCTGAAAGCGAGTGGCGCGGTGCAGGCGGCGCGGTGGAGCAAGACGGCCGAAGGCGGCGGTTACATCTATTCGTTCAACGGCCCGCATTCGCTCTTTAGCGACACGATCCGTACGCTGCGGGCGCTGAGCCTCGCCCACCGCTTGGGCCACCGCCTGATGGGCGAAAACGACCGCTCCGTTTCGCTGCTGGAGCGCTCCATTCAGCATGCCGAGACGACGGCGAAGTACAACGTCTATTACGGCGAAGGCCGCGATGCCTACGATGTGCGCGGCCGCGTCGTGCATGAGAGCATTTTTAATCCAAACGATGGCAACTACCGCTGCCCAAGCACGCAGCAGGGCTACAGCCCCTTTAGCACCTGGACGCGCGGGCTGGCGTGGATCATGCTCGGCTACGCCGAACAGCTTGAATTTCTCGACACGCTCGACGGCGAAGAACTGGAGCCGTTCGGCGGACGCAAGGCGGTCGAGCAAAGGTTGCTCACGCCGGCGCTGGCAAGCTGTGACTTCTATCTCGACCAGACGCCCACCGACGGCGTTCCCTACTGGGACACCGGCGCGCCGGGGCTGGTGCATCTGGGCGATTACTTGGCGCGGCCGGCGGAGCCGTTGAACGACCATGAGCCGGTCGACAGTTCCGCCGCCGCGATTGCCGCGCAAGGGCTGTTGCGGTTGGGGCTGTGGCTCGACAAACGCGGACGCTGCGGCGAAGCCCGCCGCTACTGGCACGGCGGACTGGTCGTGCTCCGCACGCTGCTGGGCGAACCGTACCTGAGCACCGACGCGCGGCATGAAGGCTTGCTGCTCCACTCGATCTACCACCGCCCACGCGGCTGGGATTATGTTCCCGCCGGATCCAAAATCCCGCACGGCGAGGCGTGCATGTGGGGCGACTATCACCTGTTGGAGTTGGGCTTGTACGTGCAGCGGCTCGCCCAAGGCGCGACCTACTACACGTTCTACGGTCCGAAGGAGCAGCGATGAACCGCGCACCCGGCGTCGCCCTCATCACCGGCGGCACACGCGGCATCGGGCTGGGTATCGCCCACAGCCTCGCCGCCGAAGGACACCGCATCGCCATCAACGGCGTCCGCCCGGAAGCCGCCGCGCGCGAGGCCGTCGAGTCGCTCGCGGCGCGCGGCGCCGAGGTTGTCTACTGCCAGGGCGACGTGGGCAGCAGCGACGACCGCCGCGCGATCCTCGACCGCGTGCGCGAACGGTTCGGCGCGCTGCACTTTCTGATTAACAACGCCGGCATTACTTCGCCCGGCCGGAAAGACCTGCTCGAAGCGGACGAGGCGGCGTTCGATCAAGTCGTGGCGGTCAATCTGAAAGGCCCGTACTTCCTCACGCAACTGGCAGCGCGATGGATGATCGAGCAGCGCCAGGCCGAGGCCGGCTTTACCGGCTGCGTGATTAACGTCTCGTCCGTTTCGGCCGACTATCCCTCGACCAATCGCGGCGACTACTGCTTGACCAAAGCGGCGACCGGCATGGCGACGAAGCTCTGGGCGGCGCGGCTCGCCGAGTTCGGCATCGCCGTCTACGAAATTCGCCCCGGCGTGATCCGCAGCGACATGACCGCCGGCGTCACGGAAAAATACGACCGCCTGATCGCCCAGGGGCTTATGCTCCAGCGCCGCTGGGGCGAGCCGGAAGACATCGGCCGCGCGGCGGCGATGCTCGTGCGCGGCGACTTGCCCTACGCCACCGGGCAGGTGCTCCACCTCGACGGCGGCATGTCGATTCGCCCGCTCTAGCGGTCAGCCATTAGCCATCAGAAACGATCTCGCCTCGGCGTCAGCCCGGCTTTCCGCCCTCCGCCCTCCGCCCTCCGCCCTCCGTCTTTGAGAGACGGCGCAAAGCCTGCCGGCTCGGGCGACGGTGCGGCCTTTGGCGACTAGTACCGGGTCCGTGCAATCTCTGAAGCGCCAGCGGTGTGGTGGCCGAAAGCAATCGCTAGCGCATGGACGGTGCTGGTGGGAAGGAGTCTTGAGAGAGCAGGTCTGCGACTAGCGGACTTGCTTGCGATTTTCACGTTGGAGGCCGGCCGCTCATCGCACGCCGCAGTGCCCGCCTCGCCAGACAGGACTCCCCGCCATGCCGCTTGAGATGATCAATACCGCCGTCGCCGTCGCGTTTCTCTTGGTGCTGGCGTTGGTGGGCGACATCGTGCTGCGCGGCCGCTGTTAGCGGCTACGCCGACTGCTGGCTCGGTCCGGCGGCCGGTCCATGCACCACGCGCAGGCCCGAGGCATCGGTCGGCGAGCCGTACTCCGCTTCGCTGATGGCGTGCTGGCGCACGATGAGTGTGATTTGCCGCTGCAACTGCACCGTACGCGCGTAGAAGTTGAAGGCGGCGACGATGAAGGCGGTCACGAACAGGTAAAGCACCAGGTCCGCGCCCCGGTCGATTCCGACCCAGCCGGCGATCGTCTGCACCAAGCCCGGCAGCGCGATCGCCACGGCCACCGCGCCCCAGACGATGATGCGGGTCGAGCTAGCCCGGCGACTGGCGACATCGCGCCAGAACTTCCAGAACTCGACCAGCAGGCCGGCTGCCAAGAGCGTTAGCAAGATGTACTGAAAGGACTTCACCGCAGCAGTCTCCCCAGCAGAAAGTGGCCCGTCACGCGGAAGGCGTTCCAACTGCTCTGCCCTTTGGCGAGCGACTCTTCCGAATAGCGGATCGTCACCGGCACTTCGCGGTAGCGGAACCCGCCGCGACGGATTTCGTCGAGAATCTCCGAGGCGTGCGCCATGCGGTTTTGCTGAATCCGGATGTAGCGCGCCGCCTCGCGGGAGAACGCACGCAGCCCGTTATGGGCGTCCGTCACGCGCACATGCGATACGACGCGGGTAAAAAGCACGCCGAGCTTGAGCACGAGCCAGCGGCTGGCGGGCATGTCGATCGCGCGGCCGAGAAACCGCGAGCCGAGCGTCACGTCGCTCTGGCCGCTGCGGATCGGGGCGAGCATCTGCTCGATCTCGTCGGCGCAGTGCTGGCCGTCGGCGTCGAACGTGACGACCATCTCCGCGCCGTGCAGCAGCGCGAAGTCGATGCCCGTTTGCAGCGCCGCACCTTGGCCGCAGTTGAGGATGTGCCGCAGCCGCCAAACCGGATACTGCCCGGCCACCTCCCACGTCTGGTCGGCCGAGCTGTCGTCGACGACGACGACGTGCGCGTAACGCTGGCAGAGCGTTGCCAAGGTGGCGCCAAGCCGCGCTTGCTCGTTGTAGGCGGCGAGGATGATCCAGGCGTCGTCCACCAACCTCGGCTGCGGAGACTGGCTGGGGTAGTTCGCCACTTGCGGTAAACTGCTCATCGCCGCTCTCTCGTGTGCAAGCCCGCGCTACGCCTGGGACGTCCTCTCCTGCGAAAAGATCGGACGCGCCCCGGCCCGCTCTCCAGCCCATCGCGCCGAATGCGCGCTTCAACCCCGCCGGAGCGGGTGCGGAGCATAGCGATTTCTCGCCATGCGAGGTAGAGCGCTTTTTGAAGGCCGCCGAGCACCCAAGTTTAGGCGGCGCGCTGGGAAGGAGCGGCGGACTCCGACGAGAGCGTTGCGCTCGGCGGCGCAGCCGGTGCGCGCTGAAAACTCGCCAGCACGCCGGCGGTCATGCCGACGCCGCGCCAGAATGCGCGGGCAAAACTCAAGGGCGCAAAGAGCAGATAGCGAAGTTGCCGAGTCTGGGCGACCAAGCGAAGACCCATCGGCAGCGTCGCGGCGGCAAGCAAGCCCGCCAGCCCAAGGACGAGCACACGTCCCCAGTCGAAAGCGGTCAGTGGCAGCGCGGCCAGAACGAGCATCGCCAGCGGCGGCTGAGCGTGGTCCACCACGCCGCTGTACGAGTCGCCCTGCATTTGCTCCGGGTGGCGGCAGTACATCCGCATCCGGTAAAAGCCGTGCCGGGCCTGCGTGCGCAGGTAGCTTCGCAGATGCGCCGGGTGGTAGTGCGCCACCCGCGAGCCGAGATCGAACCGCAGCCGATGCCCTGCTTTGCAGATGCGGAACGCCAGTTCCGCATCCTCGGCCGTCCGCAGCGATTCATCAAACCCGCCGAGTGCTTCCAGCACCGATCGGCGATACAAGACGTTGAACGTCGCCAGGTAGCCAACCTCCGACGGCATCGCACGATGCCGCGCGACAATCTCCTCATGGATCACGCAGGCCAGCAACTGGTCGGGCAGCATGTTTTCATAGCTGCCGCCCGCCCCCGCGACTTGTGGATCGTCGAGTTCCCGCAGCAAGCGCGGCAGCGCGTCGCCCTGGGCGACACAGTCCGAGTCGATGAACCACACCAGCGGCGCCCGCGCCGCGCGCCAGCCGAGATTCCGGGCCGCACCGGGACCGCGTCCCTCGCCGGCGATCACACGGACCGGGAACTGCCGCACGAGGCGTTCCGTTTCGTCGGTCGATCCATCGTTGACGAACACGATCTCGCTCAGCAGCCCGCGCTCCAGTAGCGGCACGACCGAGCGCAAACAGCGCTCGACCGTCGCGGCGCAATTGCGGCCGGGAATCACGAGCGAAACTTGCGCGCTGCTCATGCCGCCCTCCTTCGCTCGCGGCTCACGCTGGCCGGCTTGCGCGCGGAAACGGCGAGCCATTGCTGTTTCGACCGTCGCATCGCCTCCTCACTGCCGAGGGCAAGCGCCAGCAGCGTGCGGGCGACGGCCCAGCTACGCCAGGCGTAGTACAGCACGCAGACCGGCAGTGCCGCGATTGCCGTGAAAAAACCTTTACCCTTCAGCGCCACCTCGTTGTAGAGCAGCGCGAGAAGCTGGAGCGCCAGAAACGCCGCCATCACCACGGCAAAGCGTGCATCGGCGAGCACCAGCGGCGTGGTCAACAGCGCACCGGCGAGCGGCCAGAGGTCGCGGCCGAGCCAGAGATTGTGCTTGTACCAAAACCGCGCGGCACCGACGCCCTGCCGCCAAGCCATGTTCAAATAGCTGCGGAGCGTCATCGGGTGGTGGTGATAGACCACTGCACGCGGCGCGAACTCAAAACGATGCCCATGCCGCCCAAGCCGCACCGCCAAGTCGTCTTCGTCGCAGCCGTAGGTCATCGCCTCGTCGAATCCGTACTGGCAAAGCACGTCCGCACGAAAACCCATGTTGTTGCCCACCAGCGGCCGGCCCTGACCGCGCTGCCCGACGCGCGTGGTGCCGAAATACGCGCGTTCCGCCCAATTGCGCGGCGGCGGATCGATCACCGTCCCGGCCACCGCCGAGACTTCCGGATCGGCCAGCGCGCCGAGCAGCGCCGTGAGCCAATCGGGATCGACCGTGCAATCGGAGTCGGTAAAAAAGATATACTTGCCGCGCGCGGCTTCAATGCCGGCGTTTCGCGCGCCCGAGACGCCCCGGTTATGCTCGTTGCGCACGATCGTGATGGGCGTCCGCGTCTCGCTCTGCTGGAACTCGGCCAGACGGGCCGGCGTTTCGTCGGTCGAAGCATCATCGACCACCACGATCTCAAAGTCGCGCGCCGCCTGAGCGAGCAAACTGCGCAAACACTGCAATACCTGCTGCGGGCGGTTGTGGACGCAGATGATGATCGACGAACGCGGGGCGTGCATGGGAGGATTCATTCCTGCGAAAGTTAAGCCGCGCGGCGGACCGCTTCGAGGCGATGGCCGAAAACGTGGTCCAGCAGTGTCGCTCCCGGCGCGGGATCGTAGAGCCGCAGCGCCGTCGCGCGGGCCTGCCGCCCAAGCTCCCGCCAATGGCTTTGCTGCTGCCAACAGCGCTCCAGTGCCTCATCCAGCCAGCGCGCGTTCGGAGCGGGCGCTAAAAATCCGTTGCGGCCGTCGTCGATCCACTCGGCATGGCCGCCGACATCCGTAACCACCGCCGGGCGTCCGCAGAGCATCGCTTCGACGAGCGCCAGCGGCGTTCCTTCGTTGCGCGAGGGGAGCACGAGCAGATGGTTTTCCGCCCACACCTGCCGGATGTTTTGTACGTGCCCCTGAAACCGGACGCGGTCGGTAAGATCGAACTGGGCGGCGAGCGATTGCAAATACTCCTGCTCCGGCCCGCTGCCGTACAGATTCAGCACCCAAGCCCGCTCGCGCCACTTGGTTTGAGCGAGCGTTTCGAGCAGCACGTCCTGGCCCTTGTGCTTCGTCCAGAGCCGCCCCACCGTGGCGAGAGTCGGCACCGGCTGGTCGGGCCAAGCCACTTCACCAGCCACGTCGAGATTCGTCGGATTACGGACCACGACCGCACCCGGCAGCCTGACGCCGAGTTGCCGCTCCAGATCGCGGCGGTTCTGCTCCGCCACCAGCGCGACGCAGCGCGCCTGGCGAAAGAGCCGCACCAGGAGCGCCCGTTGCTCGGGCCGCAGGGCGAACAGCGGAAAATCGACGAAGTGGACGACGAGCGTGTAGGGCACCTCGGCCGCTTCTAGATACTCCGGCAGCCCGGGCATGGAGAGTAGTTCAAAATTCCAGCCCATGCTGATGCACAGCGCGTCCGGCTGGTCGCGGCGAAGATGTCGAAACTGGTCGAGCGCCGGCCGCAGGCGCCGCGCTGCGCCGGGCAAAAGCCGGTAGACCGCTTCGCCCGCTCGGCTCGCGCGCCGCAGATGGAGCCGCGCCCCCTGCGAGCGCAGACGCTGCACTTTTTCCGGCAGCGCTGGCCACCGCTTCATCGAAACGCGCACCTCGTAGCCGCGCCCGAGCGCCTCGTGCGCCAACGCCGCCCAGAGTTCCTCGCTTCCGCCCCACGGCGCGCCGTGATTGGTGGTGACGATCCCCAGCGAAGGTCGGCGGTGTGCGGAAGTGGGTGGCAACGGCGGAGTCATGTCGGGGAGAGATGGCGGTGGCGGACGGACTGGCTTACGCGACTCGTTTTTCGATCAGGCGCGATTCGGCGGTCAGATAGCCGGGCACTTGGCGGACGGCTTCGCGGAAGGCTTCCCAACTGTGCCGCGTGGCGACGAACTGCCGGCCGTGGCGAATCATGTGCTGCAGCGCGTTGCGGTCCTGGTGCATCTGCTTCAGCGCCGCGACATACTGCTCCACGTCGTCGAACGGGGCGACGAGCAAGCCGTTCTCGCCATGCTCAACCGCCTCGGAGATGCCGCCGACGTCGGAAGAAACCACCGGCAGCCCGACGGCCATCGCCTCCAGCAGCACGTTGGGCAGCCCTTCCCATTGCGAGGTATTCAAAAAGACGTCGTACTCGGCTACCGGCAAATTTGCGAAGCCGCTAAACGCGCCGTGGTAGGTGACGTTGCTCAGGCCGCGAAACGAAACGCGCGCGCGGTCGGTCATCACCACACTGGAACCGTACACATGAAAATGAATCGGCAGGCTTTGGCAGCGCTGCGCGAGCTTGACGAGCAGATCGGGCCGCTTTTGCCGATCGAGCCGCGCCGCCCAGAGCACATGCAGCTTGCCATCGGGAGCGCGCCGACGGGCGGGGAGCGAGCCGACTTCGACCGGATGATAATGGACGTGCAACTTGCGCGGATCGAGCGCAAAGGTCTCGGTCAAATCGTCGAGGAACCGCCGATTGTCGCAAAATACGCCCCGCAGATGCCGGAAGCAGAGCGGCACGTCTTTCAAGCCATAGCCGACGCGGCGGCCCCGGTCGGAAATGTCCTCGCAAAAGATCGACACGTAGAGCTGCGCCACCGTGCTGAGCGCTTGGCCGTACTGCCGGAAGACCTGGTAGCCGAGCATCGAGTTGACGTTGTGAATCACTCGCGCGCGCGACTGCACCAGCAGATTCGCCAGCACCCGAGCCTGCTCCTCGGCGGTCGATTCGCCGAGAAAGTCGGGGAGCGACAGAAAGACCACCCCTTCCGGCAGACGCTCCTTCCAAGGCGACTCGGTCGGCTCGGTGCCAAGCACCACGATTCCCTCGGTCTCGGGCTGCTCGGCGAGCAGTTGGATATAGTTCAGCGTCTCCAGGTCGGAGCCGCCGGTTTTCAGCCACGGCACTAGAAAGACGTGACTGACGCGATGCGGAAAGCGGGCGAGCACATCACGAAAGGCTTCGCCATACGAGACGGGCGGAACCTGCCAGCGCGGTGCGAGCCGCAGTTCATCATCGGGAAACAGTTGCGGCTCGATCGGGTGCAGCGCGGCGACCTCGGCCATCATCCATTCGGGCAGCCGCTCGGCGGTGCAGCGGACGTACAGACGATGCAGCAAGTCATGCGTTATCTTCACCAGCGGCCAAAGGGCCGGAATGCGGCGAATGACGAGATAGGCGGCGCGGTACGCGAGCCGGTAGCCGCTTCCGCCCCAGGCGTAGATTCTGCGCTTGTCGAAGAAGTCGCGGTGCCCGCGCGGCCTTTCCGGTGGCGGCAGCACCGGAGCCGCGTGCCTGCGAAAGAGCGTCGTGGGCCGCAGCAGCGTCACGTCGGCATGGGCGGCGGAGCGGGTGTTGTCGCGGCGGCGATAGAAGAAGCACGTCTTCGGCACCGTGAGTACCGGCACCCCCGCGCCGACCACTTGGCAGTACCAATGCCAATCCTCGCTGCCAAAGCCCGACTGCGCCGCGCACGGCTCGAACGGATGCTCCAGGAATAGCCGCCGCTTCGCCACGCAGCACGACACCCAGTGGCAATACTGGATCATCTTCGCCGCCGAAAAGTCCGGCTCGCTGGTCGCAAGATGCCGCACCAACGCCCGGTCGTTCTCAAAGTAGATCGTGTACTGCGGATGGGCCACGCAAGGCCCCTCCTGTTCCCGTGCCAAGTGCACCGCTCGCTCGAACCAGTGCGGCCCGCACAGATCATCGCCGTCAATCAGCGCCACGTACTCGCCGCGTGCCTGCTGCACCCCGTAGTTCCGCGTCAGCGCCGTATCGCCAAAATGGACGGCGTACTGTTCCAGCTCGGGATGGTGCTGGGCAAAGTAACGGGTGGTGGCTTCCGTCGGCCGATCGAGTACCACGAGCACCTCACAACGGATGCCCGAAGCCGTCGCCACCTGCACCGCTTGCAGCACGCTGCGCATCGTGCGGTGGGCAATTGTCCCTTCGGCATGCGCCGTGACGACGATGGACAAATCGAGTGTGGGGTCGTTCATGGGTCGTGATGGGTCTGAGCCGGGGAGGCGAAAGCAAAGAATGGATACGACTGCACAGCTAAGCCGCGCGGGAGCGGCGGTGGGCAATCCACTTGCGGCCGATGCGCCGCATCTGCGTCACGGCCGGACGCAACAGCGCGTACTGTTCGAGCACGTCGGCCAGGAGCAGCGTGCGCTGTTGATAACGTTCGACCTTAGCGTGCAGATGTTCGAGTTCCAGCCGCAGATGCCCGATCTCAGCTTGCAACTCGACCCGGTCGAACTGCGCGAACACCTCATGCTCGGGATAAAGCTCGCATAAGGCAAAACGCTCTTCCGGCAGGTGATGCCCCTGCTGTTCGTCGTGCAGGATGCGACGCGGAAAGTCGAGCGGTTCGCGCCGCGCCCGGCACTGCCGGCCAATGCGGATCATCTCACTCGCCAAGCGCACCAGCCGCGGATGCGAGGGCGTGCGACATTCCAGCGTATCGTGCAGGATCGTCTCCTGATGCAATAGCTTGGACGCCGGTGGACTCAAGAGTTCGGGCATCACCCGGTCGAGGTGCTGCGGCGCAGTCACGGACCAGGCGGCCGGGACGTAATGGGGCGAACTGGTGTAGTCGAGCAGCACGACCGGCACGCCTTGAAGCATCGCTTCGAGCATCGCCGTCGAAGGCGTCGTCACCACCGCGTCGATCTGCTCCAGCACCGCGGCCAGCTCCTGCCCGGTCGTGTCGTTGAGATGGTTTTCGACGCCGATTTGTTCTTCTAGACCGCTCGTGATCCGCCACCGGGGCTGCAGCGGCGTCTCGCCGATTCGCGGATGGGCGTCAAACCAACCCTTCAAATCGCGGAGCGATTGCTCGACTGCCGCGACCTGGTCGGGCGTGAAGCCCGCGCACTTGGCGGTCATCACCAAAATTTCAAACGGCGCGGAAGCCGGCCGCTGACGGGGCTGGCGGCCGCGCAGTCGATCGAAGCGCGGCACGCCGACGACTTCACAGCGCCCCAGATTGCCCCACGATTCAAGAATCCGTGCTTGCGAGCGGCCGATGCAGGCGATCTTGTGGCTCAGCACCGGCTGAAAGAGCGGCATGCCTCGGTCCGGCGTGAGCGAGCGCGGGTTTTCCCAGTTATTGCGCCACTCGATGACCCCATCGACCACATGCAGGACCGGCACGCCCTGACGCTTCAGCGCCGTCGCCACGACGCTCGCCTCGCTGTTGAACTCGTCGCTCAGCAGCGCCAGATCGGGCCGCAGCTCTTGAGCCAGCACCTGCCACGGATCGTCGGGCACGAACCATTCGGCCGGGAGATCCTGCCGTAGCTCGTGGTAGTAGTGCGGCCGGGACGCACCATCGAGGATGACGATCTGGGGAATCATGCGCTTGCTTGCAAGAGCCGTCTCGGGGACTGCCCGACGTTGCGAGTCGGGCGGAGATTCTAGCCTGCCTTCCGCAAGTGGCGGGCGACGCGCTGCTTGACCTGCCACATGAAGGTTTTGACCTTGGTGATCGGCGTGCCGGGCCAGTTGCCCTGCTGAATGTCGGGCCGCACGTAGGCTCGCAGAATTGACTTGCGGATATCCCAATCGCAGATCAGCCCCGCCTCTTGCGCCTCGCGGAGGTATTGGAACCACAGCTCGCCGTAGGGATGGCCGGGGAACTTCCACGGCTGGGTCAGCAGATCGGTGTAGTGGATCAGCTTCGTTTGCGCGTCGTGGTAGTCGAAGACGTTCCAGTTCGGATCAAGCTCGCCCACCTTGAGCGGGTGGTGCTGGAGATATTTCGGATCGAAGCGGGAAAACTCGTAGTAGTCGAACAGGCCGGCGTCGATCTGGCGGTAGGTCTCCTCCAAGTCCCAGCGGGCACGGCTGCAATCAATCAGCAGCACGCTGGTGCCCCACTCGTTTTCCTTGTAGGCCCGCTTGCAAAGCACGTCGTAGTCGCCCATCGGCGCGTCGAACAGCTCGCCAATGTCGCCCAGCGCGATCATGTCGGAGTCGAGATAGATGGCGCGGCCTTCGTGGTTGCACCACTGCGGGATCATGTAGCGGAACAGGCTGAACTCGGTGAGACTGCGGTACTTCAGATGCAGCGGCAGCCCGGCCGGAATCGGCGGATCGTCGTTCCGCTCCAGCGCGTTATGGGTGCCGTTCATGACCCAGATGTCCAGCTCGCGGCGGCTGTTCTTGCGCAGCGAGTGGACCAACACCTTGCGTTCCAACAGGCTCGCCTCGCCCGAACCGATAAACACCCGCACCGGAGCTTCCGTGCCCATGATCGTGTCTTCCCTTCGTGTCGAGTTATTTTTATTTATTGCGTCGTTTGCGCTTTGGTTCAGGATCAAAATCCCGTCCGATTGCGGACGCGGATCAACATTCTGCGAAGAAAGTTCGGGATCGGCGGCTTGCCCATAATGTGATCCGGCTGCGGGACGACGCCTTTGCGCCAGTGCAGCCCCTTGTCGTGCTCGATGTACTCCCCCCAGATCGTCTGCGGCAGAACATGCCCCGGCGTGCTGTGGCCGTTCGAGTTGGTGTGCTGAATCGGCTCCAACCCCTCGGCCAGATCGTGTACATATTGCGGCATCCGTTGCCGGCAATGTTCCATCACGAAGCCGTCGTCCCAGCGTTCGAGGTTGCGGAAGGTGCCCGACAAAAATACTTCCATGAACCCCGTCACGAAGTCGACGGCCTGCTGCGAGCGCCCATCGAAAAGCACCACGCCAGCCTCAATCGCCGATCGCGTGCCCCTGAAGACGCCGACCGGCTTGCGGAGCGTCTGTTCAATCAGCTCGTCCGAAAACGGCTTGACGATGCGGGCGTCGGTATCGAGCAGAATCGTGTAGCCGTCGTAGGTGTTGCGGGTCAGGGCGTCGAACTGCATGACGACCTTACGAAACCAGCCAAACCAGCGGCGGTTGTAGCCGTGCAAGAACTCGTTCGTCCCGCCCATCTCGGTCGGAATCAGATGCCGATAGTTTTCATACACCTGCTGGAACTCCGGCAGCCGGTCCACCCGCACCGACGGCAGATCGGTCGCTTCTTCTTCAAACTCCTCGTACACGAGCACTTCCGCCCGGGGCAAAAGCGCGCGGACCGAGTCGAGCATCGCTTGGCCCGACGTGCGGTAGAGAACGTCGTTAAACGTGGTGATGATACGCATGGGCTGCTCGTGCTAACGGACTCGGTGGCAAAGGACGTAACTGTTTAGCCGAATGCAGTTGGTTTAGCGGCGCTCGGCTCATGTGTTACCAAAGGACAAGGCCCCACTCGGAGCGGGGCGATACCATAACGGAGCGGCACCAACTCGCCAAGTCCGCTCGCGCTATGGCTTCTCTCCGACGACCAGACAGGTCAGGTCGTAGACCCGCCGCTGCCGACGTTCCAGCAGCGCCCGCAGCAAGCGGCCGACGGGTCCGCTCAGGTCATAACCTTCTTCCACCAGCCGCAGGATGTGCATGTGGTTGATGTAGCCGCTTTGGACGATGCGAAAGCCCGCTCCGCGACACAACTCGGCGGCGTCTTCCAAATTGAACAGATTAATGTGCGAGCGGTCGGTCCAGTGATGATGGGCCAGCGCCGCCGCGCGCATGCCGGGGGTAATATCGCAGTTGGGCACCGTGAAGATCACGTTCTTGCGGCAGATGCGATAAAAATCGGCCATCACCTTCTGCGGGTTCGGCAGATGTTCGAGCACCTCGAAACAACTGATCGTATCGAAGCTCCCCTCGGCATAGGGCAGATTGCATACGTCCTGCACCGAAAACCGCTGCGGCATTTGGTCCCACTGCTCGTAGCGATCGCAGTCGATGCCGTGAATATCGTGCTTGTCGGCCAGCTTAAAGACATACATCCCGTTGCCGCAGCCAGCGTCGAGAATCGAGTGGCCCGCGTGCTGCTGCAACGCTTCCAGCCGCTGCGCGTTGCACTGGCGCTTCGACCACTTTTTATGCTCGGCGTGCTGGCCGCTCGTGGAAAGGGCATGGGTGGTGGCCATAAGTGGTGTCCGATTCGAGGGAAGGGCTGCCTGTCCTTACGATCGCGATTTGATCCGCATAATCAGCCGCCGCACCGACGGCAGAAGAAACTTCGGCCGGGGAATCTGCGGCGAGATGTCTTCGTTTTCGATCAGCCGTGGTACGTGAAGTTCTTCGCACAGCCGGGCAAAATCCTCGGCGGGCGACCCAAGCGTCAAAAACGGGTTGAGGCTGAGCAGGTTCACCCCGCGCGGCCGCAGCGCGGCGCGAATCTCGGCCAGTCCTTCGTAGTACTGCTGGTAACGATGGTCGGGCAAAACGCCCTTCCAGCGCGTATGCTGCGCGTGGGCGTGATGATTGCCGTCCAGCGCACAGTTGTCGCAGCCGACGAGGATGATGTTCCTGGCTCCCAGATTCGCGGCCAAATTGGCCCCGGCTTGCGAGATCGACGACCAGATATAAAGCTGATCGCCCGTCGGGCGGCGCACCCAGTCGAGCACCCGTCCGCTCGTGCTCGGTTCATGCGCGGGCGCGGTGTTGGGCTGGCCGTCGTAATTGAAGTAGTAGTGCTGTTGCTGCGAGAGTTCGTACTGCTGGGGCGAAAGCGTCTTCTTTGCCTTGGCCGCCCCCACGACCCAGGTGATCTCGGGCCGAGGGCTTTCTCCCGGCATGAACTCGGGAATGTTGAGATCAGGATGAATCGTGATCGCGTAGCGAACTGGCACCACCTTCCAGGCCATGTTCAGGCCGATCGTGATCTTGCCCTCGAAGAACTCCGGCGGAAAGACGCGCAGACTCGCGCCGGTGCCGACGACGTAAACGTCCGCCCCCAGGTGCCGGCCGTAAAGTTGCGAAACCCACTTCATCATCGTTCCCGTGCTCCAGGTCAGCCCACCCGGCGTTGTTCGAGGATGCCGTCCGTCGTCGTGGCGAACTTTTGTCGCAAGTGTTCCCATGCCAGTCCGGCACGAATCTCGTCCACCGTCCACTGTGCATAGGCGAGATCGGCCAACCATTGCCGCCGGTCGGGCATCGGGGGATTTTCGAGATCATCCAAATCGCTGGAGGCGACCGCCGTGGCCATCGAACCTTCATCGAAGGCAAATGCCGGCACCCCTTCGAGGATCGACTCCACGGCGGCGTTGCTGTTAAACGTGACCACACACCAGGCGTTCTGCAAATCGTCCAGCAAAGATGGGCGATCCGACAAGACGACGCCGGTTCCACGCATGTCGATTTCCTCGGACGCCATCGGATGCGCGCGGAAGCGAACAACGCGCCGCGTCCTTCGCTTCAGCTCCAGCGCCGTTTCTCGACACCAGGCGGCATAGTCGACGTGACAAACGGCCGAGTCGGTCGGCACTTGCCCGCACAAAACGACGTGCTCGCCCGTCGTGCGCCACGGCTTGACGTCGATTTGCAGCGCGTCGAGGCGGTCGCTCGGCATGTTTCGGTTGCAGAAGTCGGCCCGCCCGTTCAGACCGCCCCAGCCGACCATGTAGTATCGGTCGCGATGCAGATAGCCTAGCTCGATGACGAGATGCTGTCCGCCGTTGCGGCGCTGGGCGTCGATCACCCGCCCCACATTTCGCGCCCGCTCGGTAAGCGGCTTATAGACGCCAAACGTGACGGCGATCTCGCAGGGCCGCCAGCCGGCGGCGGCATCGGCTACGAAGCTCTTGATGCCGTGCCGCCTCAACCCATCGCGCAGCGCCAGCAGGACCGCGTTCTGCTTCGGCTTGTGTCCGATGAAGATGCCGACGGGCGTTCGCCGTCGCCAAAAGCTCCAGTCCAACTCGTCGCTCCTTCTTGGGCTAGGCGGCGCGGTGGGTCGATTCCGGCCGGGCTGCCGGCGAGGCACCCTTCTCGCCGGCGAGGCTTCGCTTGCGACCTTTGGCGATGAGATGACAGCCGGCACTCCGTTCCACCGAAACGCCCCGCTTCGCGCTTTCCTCGGGCGAAAATCCGGCGTAGCTAATTTCGATTTCCTCAAAGCCAGCCCGCCGCAGCAGAAATGTCATGATCTGCTCGTTGTAGCCCGACTTGTGGACGTCCCAGTAACTCGGAGAGTAGCCCGGCTGCTCGGGATCGCATTCGCGCTGCCAGCCAAAGAGATTGGCAAAGCCCCACCGTCCGTCGGACCAGCGGGTTTCCCACGCCTCGTCCGTCCACTCTGCTCGCTTCCACTGCTGGAGGGCAAAATCCAGATTCGGCACGACGAGATGCACTTGCCCGTCGTCGGCCAGCGCGCGGCGCCAATCGCGGAGCGTGACTTCCGCTTCCCGCCACGTCAAATGTTCGAGCATGTGCCGCGAGAAAATCTCGGCCAGATCGTGACAGTGCCGCGAGATCTCCCAGGCTTTGCAAACCAGTTGCACTCCGGCGCAGCGGCGCAGATCGCAGCCGATGTAGCCCGCCTTGACGCTCTCGCCACAGCCCACGTTCAGCTTGGAGCCAGGTGGCACCCGCGCCGAACGGAAGCGGCTCGGCAGTTGCAACGTGGAAGAAACGATCTGGCGTAAACGATCGAACATGAGGTGCGTCGTGTGTCTCGTTCGGGGAAGGATGTTACTCGAAATGATTCCCGGCGGGCCTACGCCGCGGCAGAGGTGCGGCGGCAACGGCTCTGAAGCCAATCGCCGAATAACTGCATCGAGACGGAGGGGCGCGCGAAGCGGTGTTGCAAGTCAAGCTCCAACTTCAGCGCCTCCGCGATTCGCTGCTGCACGACCGGCGCTTGCCAGGTTTCTGCTTCCGTCAAGATAAACCGCTCCAGGTCAATCTGTCGCGCGAAGCCGTTCTGTTTGATGTACGAATAATGATTGCCGCACATGCCAACGAAGGGCGTGTCGGACGTGCCGGCAAACACGATGAAGTGATACCTTCCGCCAACCGCCAAACGGCAACAGGAGATGAGCTTCTTGAGGGGCGCGTCGCGCCAGGCGCGCAAATCGGGCCGCAACGTCCGTGCCCGGATGTCGTTGGGCAACCGTTCCTCCACGCGACCGAGCCGGTCATAATCAACCGCCGCCGTCCCGACTAGAACCACCTTCAGCCCGTGATGCCGCACAAGATGCTCGCACAGGCCCGCCACGAACTGGTGGTGCTCGGCAGTCTCCGACGTATAGCTGGTGGTATTGATGGCCACGCAGTCGCCGTCGGCGACGAAGGAGGCGACTTGCTCCGGCAACTCCGCGTCCTGATGGGGGAGCGTGTAAGCATCGTCAAAAGTTTCAACGAAGCGTTTGGGCTGTGCTCCAATCGTCTCCAGGTAGTGACGGGAATACGAATTGTCGCGCACCGTCAACACGTCCAGCGCCGCAACAAGCTCCCGCGCGAGCGCGTCGTGGCTCGGCTCGACTCCCAAAGGCCCGATCGTTTGGCCGCTCATAAAGATCGGAATCCCCCGGCGGTGAAAGAGCATCACCAAACCGTGCATCCGCTTGAGGCTTTTGCCGAGCCGGTCGCGCGTGTTCACCGTGCCGCCGCCGGTAATCAGCAGCGCGTCGCAGCGTTCGACCGCTTCCGCCAAGCGCGCATCGAGTCGCGGCCGATCACCCCTCCAAGCCCGCCACCTCGCAGCAAGCTGGCCGCGCAAGCCGCGGTGGCCGGATGCCGGCTGGCAGAAGAAGTGCTCCAGTTCTCGGCTCGAATGGCAATGTTCGAGCGGGTGATGATGAAATTCCGCGACGTACTTCGCATCGCGCCCAATCAAGTCAATGGACGTGCGGGACAGTCGCAAGTGGTGAACCAGGTAATGTAAATCTTCCGTCAGCATCGCTTCGTCGCCCACGTCATGGCAACCAAAGCTGCCGGTGACGCACAGCCGCAGACCCGATCGGCTCGCAGCGTCCGCGCCGGCGAAGGAACTGTTCGCCAGTGCTGGGCTTAGCGTGCTCTCCGTCGAGCGCATCTCGTCCGCTCGATCGCGGTTAGAGGTCGGTCGAGCCATTGCGGCGCAGCTCCTCAAGGTCAATTCGCGTTACCATCACGTCGAGCCGCCGCACCAGGCGCAGCAGACCGCCTATCAGCCAAGTGCCGCAGCGGCGCCGCAGACGCCGCAAGAGGCTAAGTTTCCGCCACCGCGCGGGCATGGTATCTCGCGCGGCGACGAGGTAGTGCTCGACCGGCTTGCGCGCCACCTCGGCCCAGATCGTCGCGCCGTGCTTCTTTTCACCACGAGGGTAGCCGCGTTCGTCGGCGGCATGGGGATAGCCCAGCACGACGATGCCCTGCACTTTGTAGCTGGCAGGCACCTCATACGGAGCGAGGGCTGCGTTCCAGCTTTTGCCCGAAAGCAGCCGCGAATAGCTCATCGCCTCGCTTGCCGAGACCCAACAACTGCCGATTCCCTTCGCGGCGGCGAGCAACAAGATGTTTTGAATGGCGGCCGCGCAGTTCTGCGTTTCGAGCGACTCCCAGATGTAGTATTCGCCCCCCTCCCCTCGATAGTTCTCGGCCGCGTCGGCAAAGACGAAGATGAGCGCCGTGGCGTGTCCGAGAATCCCGGCCGGGTTGCGCCGTCGCGCTTCGAGCTTGGCCTTGCCGCGAGTCTTGTAAGGCCAGACGTAACGGATGCGGCCGATGCGGTTGATTTCTTCCTTGTCGCTGACGATCAAGAACCGCTGATTCTGCCAATTCGAGCCGCTCGGAGCATGGATGCCCGCCTCCACCAGTTCCAGCAAGTCGCCTTGGGGGATCGGCTCCGATCGAAAGCGGCGCGTGGAGCGCCGTCTCTGGATCACCTCGCGCACGAGCGCTGCGCGCGCCGTGACGGCATCGCCCGCTTCCGCGGCGCTGCGCTGGGTGGTCTGGAAATGCGGTCCGGGCGTCATGGGCAATTTCATCATCGCGGCGGTTGATCGGGAAGGAAATCTACGAAGCGAGCTTCAGCGGCACGGCCGCCTGCACCAGCCCGCCCCGCAGTTGATACGGCTGATGCCCTTGCAGCCTGCCCCGTACTTCAATCGGTTGCAGATTGCGGCACCAGAAGATGTGGTCGGCGCGGTTGTGAATCAGCGAGAAGTTCAGCGCGTAGTTTTGCGGCAGCAATTGGAGTTGCTTTAGCTCCACGGTGATCGTGTTGCGCCCCGGGCGCAGATCGACGCGCTGGCCATTGTTGCGGCTGCTATACTCGGCGGCGAGCTGTCCGCCGGTCGTCGTGAGGTTCACCTTCAACAGGAGATCCTCGTAGGCCACGGGCGATTCGACCTCGATCGTCACCCTTAGATCTTCGCCATGCTCGATCGACGCCCGATCGCTGCGCAGCGCATGAAAATGATGCTGGGCGTTTTTGGTCATGATCTGCGACTTCGGACTGAATAGCTTGAGATACTCGTTTGCCGCGTCCAGCGGATCGCCCGCATAGATTGGCTGCCCCCCGTTCAGGACGAGCGCCCGATTGCAGATGCGCGTGACGGCCTCCATGTTGTGCGAGACGAAGATCACGGCCGCCTTGGAGATCAACTGGTCGATGACCTCGTAGCACTTCCAGCGGAAACCCGCGTCGCCCACCGCCAGCACCTCGTCGATAATCAGCACGTCCGGTTCGAGCTGCGCGGCGATGGC
>CAYZVT010000038.1:0-19089 GCA_964481585.1 uncultured Pirellulales bacterium | reverse complement strand
CACTCATGGCGGTCGGGATGACGATCCGCACCGCCGTCTGCCACGGCGTCGCGCCGGCCCCGAGCGAGCCGCTCCGCAGGTGTTGCGGCACGGTCGAGAGCGCGTCATCGGCAATCGTGAAGATGATCGGAATGATGGCAAAGCCCATCACGAAGCCGACAACCAGCGCGTTGCGTTGATCGTAGGTATCGACATACGAGCCGCGCGGGTCGAAGCCGACCAGGCTCAGCAGGAAACCGGTGAGCCACGCTAGGCCGAACGTCAGCAGCGCGGCGAGAAGGAATTTGACGAGCGTCACCAGCGCGAGCCGGCGGCGGCTCCAGTCGTACGAGCGGCGGCGAAGCCAAGGATTGACCGTCGCTCCCATGAACACGGCCATGCCGACTCCATAGAGCGGCAAGAGCAACATCAGCCAGCCGCCCATGCCGAAAATGAGCTGCCGCCATCCGCTGCCCGGCGGTGCGGCTTGGCCGTCGAGCCAGGCCATGATGTCGCCGGCGAACAGCCCGCGCTCGACAAGCGGCCCGAGCAAATAAGCCGCCAGCAACCCCAGCGGAAGGAGCAGCGCAATAAGCAGCAGCCGCCAGCGCTGCAGCCGCAAGGCCCAATTGTAGGGGACCAGTTGCCAGAGATACGCCCCAATCAAAAAGGCGAGCGGCACGGTGATGAAGGTGGTCAGCGCCGTCGGCAAGATGCGTTCGATGATCGGCGCGAACACCAGCGCGGCCAAAAAGCCGAGCACGACGCTCGGCAGGCTCGCCATCAGTTCGATCGTCGGCTTGATTTTGGCCCGCGTGCGGCTGTGCAAAAACTCGCTCGTGTAGATCGCGGCCAGCAGCGCCAGGGGAGCGCCGAACAGCATCGAGTAAAACGTCGCCTTGAGCGTGCCGCTCACGAGCGGCCACATGCCCAGCTTTGGTTCGAGCGATTCGGTGCCGCCGCCCGACTGCCAAACATGGTCCGGCTCCGCATAGCCTTCGTACCACACCGGGCGAAACAGGGCGGTCAGCGATGCCTCGGGATGCCGGGGATCGAAGTCGGCGCGCCAGAGCTTGCCCTCCGCCGCGGCGTACAGGGCGTTGTCCTTCGGGGCGACGATCAGCCGACGCACGGCCGCCTGCTGGGCGACGGTCGCCTCGGCGAGCAGGTCGCTCGTCGGCACGTAAATCACTCGCATCTGCCCATCGGCATAGCCGACCGCCGCCATGCGGCTGCGCGGCGCGTGGGCGAGCGCCGTGACGGCCGCGCCGGTGCCGGGCAGTTCGTGCGCGACGACCAGTTCGCTGCCGTCGGCGCTTTTGCTGCCCTCGGGTCGAACGCGGAACCAGGCGCGGGTCCGGCCCGCGGTGTCGCCTACCAGCAATGTGCCTTCGCCGAGTAAGAGCGTGGCGGCCGTCACTTCCATCTCGTCGCGGTCGAGCAGGTTCAGTTCCTCGGCCACACGCACGTCGCTCAAGTTGCGAATGCCGTAACGTCGCAGAAAGCCGTCTTTCCAGATTACATAGGCGCTATCGCCCAGGCCGCTCAGTAGCAAGTGCGCCGGCGTCTGTCCCACGCGCGGCTCGAAGGGGAGGTCGACACGGGTGGCTTTTTGGGTGATTTCGCCGGTGAGCAAGTTTTCGCGCTCGCGAATCGAGTTGAGCACGAGCGTGCCGTCCGCGGCGCAGACCATCAGCAGCGGCCCGCGATCGAGGCTGACACGGTCGATGAGCGTTACCGGCGCGGAGGCGACCGGCAGCGGATCGCCTAACTCGACGAATACCTCTTGCCTGCGCAATTCGCCCTGCGGCGAGCGCTGCAAGACGCCCCCTGCGCGGCTGAGCATTTCGCCCGGCTCCAGCGCGCGCTCGGCGGGCGAGAGTTCGCGGTCGGGGGGGAACGTGGTGCGGAAGGCGATGGTCCCTTGCCGCACGGTTCCATCGGCGAAGCCGAGCGCGACGCTGTGGCGGTCGCGGCCGAAGGCGGCGGCGGTGAGTTTGGCCTCGCCGTCGAGGAGTTGCTTCGTCGAGAGCGTTTCGCCCGTGTCGAGGCGAAAGACGCGCAGCCGTCCGTCGGGAAGAAACGCCCAGCCGAGAAGCTGATACTCATCGACCGCTACTTGAAGCGGTTCGTCTTGCCAAGGCGCGTCGAAGCGGACCGGTTCTTCCAGCTGCGCGGGCAAGAACAGCGGCAGCACCTGGCCGAACAGCACCAGAAACACGCCCGAGACGGCGATGATGGTCCCGATGCCGCCGATGGTGATGAGCACCCGCGCCGCCACGTCGCCGGCTTTGACGCTCCAGCGATTGCGGAGATTGCGCCGGCGGCCGGTGAAAGCCTGCTTGCGTTCCATCAGCCCCTCAATCCCTCAGCCCAGCAACAGCCAGCGGCGACCGGCACCCAAGCACCGCTCACCTGCCGCGTTTCGTGATTTTTCACCCTCACCCAGCGCGACGGCCTCTTCGCGCCGCGCAGCGGGCAATTAAAAGTCGGCTTCAATTCCCACCTGCTGGAGCATCCGTCGTGCAATCGGGGCACTGACCGGGAAGTAACCGTCCTGAATCACGACCTCTTGCCCCTCGCGGCTGAAAACGTACTTGATAAACTCGCGCCGCAGCGGGTCCAGCTCGCTGCCGGGCTTGTAATTGACCGCCAGATAGAGAAAACGTGCGAGCGGGTATTCGCCCGTGTACGCGTATTCCGGCTCGGCCGGGATGGCTTCGCTGCTGGCATCTTCAGCCAGCGCGACGGCACGCACGTCGGCCGTTTTGTAGCCGATGCCGCTATAGCCGATGCCCGACTTGTCGCTGGCGATCCCCTGCACGACCGACGAACTCCCCGGCTGTTCCTTCACGCTATCCTTGAAGTCGCCATCATACAGGGCGTGCTCTTTGAAGTAGCCGTAGGTGCCCGAAGCGGCATTGCGGCCGTAGAGACTGATCGACTCGTCGGTCCACGGGCCTTGCAGGCCAAGCTCGCCCCAACGGGTGATACTTTCGCCGTAGCCCCCTTTGCGCGTTTGCGAAAAAATCGCGTCGACCTGCGGCACGGTGAGGCGCTCGATCGGATTGTCCTTGTTCACGTACACGGCGAGCATGTCGATACCGACGCCGAGTTCGACCGGCTTGTAACCAAATTTTTGTTCAAAAGCGTCGATCTCGCTCAACTTCATCGACCGGCTCATGGGGCCGAACGTGGCGGTCCCCTCGATCAGCGCCGGCGGAGCGGTCGAGGAGCCTTTGCCTTCGACCTCGACCCGCACGTTCGGGTAATGCTTCTTAAACCCCTCCGCCCAGAGCGTCATGAGATTGTTCATCGTATCGGAGCCGATGCTCTTGACCGTCCCCGACACCCCTTCGACCGGCTGATAGCTCGGCAGCTTCGGATCGACCTTCAACCCGGCCGACTGCGTGGCAGCCGGCACCGTCTCGGAGGCGGCGCTTGCCGGGGCTTCGTCGGCCGGCACCTCAGCTTCGGGAGCTTCTTCGACCGGCTGCGCCGCCGTTTCGGGAGCTGATTCGCTATAGGCCGGCTCGGCAGGCGGGCTAGAACCGCAGCCGCTCAGCCCGAGCATCCCCGCTGTCACGAGCACCGCCACGGCGGCCAACGATCGAGTCCCCTTCATGCTCATCCTCTCTCTTTCCCTTGTGTCGGTCTCGGGTCGTCCCGCTCCGTCAGCAATCTGAGCGACGATTCGCTCCAAGCCACAGCAAATAGACCAGACCGCTGCAAGTAATTGATGAGCGTCGTGTGAATTTTGCATGAAGAGCCGGGGCACTGTCCAGCCGGTGCCCAGCGGCCAGTCGGGAGTTTCTCGCCATCTTCGGCCTTCGAGCTTCCCCCACCGGCATAACCCTTAAAGTATCGCTACCAATCGGCTTACGGCTACTGCTGCCGCGCCGGACGGGCCGGTTTTCCGCCGCCCCCGCCGACACGCCGGCCGATTTTTTCGCGCGCGGCAGCCGTCGGTGCTGTGCCAGCAGCGGCGGCTGCTAGCATCACGCCCCGGATTTTGATGCCTCGCAGGCCATCACGCCACCCCCCACAGAGGAAGGCGGAGGGCGGAAGGCGGAAGGGGTGGCGGGGGCGCACCGCGAGGAGCGGAAGCCCCCGGAAGCGCAAGAAAGCGGAAAGCCGGCGCGGCCCGATCTCCGATCCCCCTCGTCCCTCGTCCCCTATCCCTCGTCCCTCGCCCCTCGCCCCCTGTCCCTGGCCCCCGTCCTGACGGGCGGGGCGGAAATCCGTAAGATTGCAAGATTACCGGCGCTGCTGCAATCGGCGCTTCTCCGCTCCTTTGGCCCAAAGCCCCTGTCACGATGGCTCTCCTTACGCTCCGCGATGTCACCCACGGCTATGTCGGGCCGCCACTGCTTGACGAGGTTTCGCTCCAGATCGAGCCGGGCGAGCGGCTTTGCCTGTTGGGCCGCAATGGTTCGGGCAAGACGACGCTGATGCGGATTCTCGCCGGCCAGGTCGAGCCGGACCTGGGCGACGTGGTGCGAGGGCAGGGAGTCCAAACGGCGCTACTCTCGCAAGAGGTGCCCCGCGACCTGCAAGGCACCGTCTGGGACGCCGTCGCCGCCGGACTGGGCGAAGCCAGCGCTGTGCTCACGCAGTACCACCACGCCGCGCAGCAGGTCAGCCACGACCCAAGTCCCCAACGGCTCGGCGAACTCGACCGCCTGCGGGCCGAGATCGAGGCGGGCGATCTGTGGCAACTCGATCAGCGTGTCGAGCAAGTCCTCTCGCGGATGCAGCTCGACGGCGGCACCGACGTCCGCACGCTTTCGGCCGGCATGAAACGCCGCGTGCTCCTGGGGCGGGCGCTCGTCCGCGAGCCGGACGTGTTGCTGCTCGACGAGCCGACCAACCATCTCGACATCGCGGCGATCGGGTGGCTGGAAGAACTGCTGATGCGTTACGAGCCAGCACTGCTCTTTGTCACCCATGACCGGATGTTCTTGCGGCGCGTGGCGACGCGCATTCTCGACCTCGACCGGGGGCAGCTTACAAGCTGGGACTGCAACTACGAAACCTACCTGACGCGCAAGGCGGCGGCGCTGGAGGCGGAAGCCAAAAAGCAGGCGCTGTTCGACAAAAAGCTGGCTCAAGAGGAAGCCTGGATTCGCCAAGGGATCAAAGCCCGCCGCACGCGCAATGAAGGCCGCGTGCGGGCACTGAAAAAAATGCGCGAAGCGCGGCGTGCCCGTCGCGAGCAATCCGGCACGGTGCGGATGCTGACGCAAGAGGCGGAGCGTTCCGGCCGGTTGGTGGTCGATGCCAAAGATATCCGCTTCGCTTACGATGGCCGTCCGATCGTCGCCGACCTCTCGATAAAAATCATGCGCGGCGACAAGATCGGCATCATCGGGCCGAATGGGGCCGGCAAGACGACGCTCTTGCGGCTGCTGCTGGGCGATTTAGCGCCCGACTCGGGAACCGTCGAACACGGTACACGGCTGGACGTCGCGTACTTCGATCAGCTTCATACGCAGCTTGATGAAGAACAGACCGTTCAGGACAACGTCGGCGAGGGGAACGACCGTCTGCTCATTAACGGCCAGCAGCGGCATGTGCTCGGCTACTTGCAGGACTTTTTGTTCCCGCCCGACCGAGCACGCAGCCAAGTCAAGTTCCTCTCCGGCGGCGAGCGCAATCGGCTATTGCTCGCCAAGCTCTTTACCAAGCCCTCGAACGTCTTGGTGCTCGACGAGCCGACGAACGATCTCGACATGGAGACGCTCGAACTGCTCGAAGAACTTTTGGTCGACTACCCCGGCACGGTGCTCTTGGTCAGTCACGACCGCGAGTTTCTCAACAACGTCGTCACCAGCACGCTTGTGCTCGAAGGCCAGGGGCGGGTCAAGGAATACGACGGCGGCTACGACGATTACGTTCGGCAGCGCGGCGCGCAGCAGGCGGACCAGCCCGAACCGCGTGCCGCCAAAGACCCCACCAAACCCGGCCAGCCCACCCCAACGGCGTCGGCCACGTCGCGTCCGGCTAAACTCAGCTACAAGGAGCAGCGCGAACTGGAAGCACTGCCGGCGCGGATCGAGTCGCTCGAAGAAGCCCAGGGGCGCTGGCACGCCCAGATGGCCGATCCGAACTTTTACCAGCAGCCGGGCGAAAAGCTGGCCGAGGCGAAGCGGGCACTGGAAGAAATCGAAGGAGAACTGGCCGAGGCGTACCAGCGCTGGGAAGCGCTGGAGTCGCGGCGGTAAGTGCTGCGGGCTGAAGGCTGGGAGCTATAGGCTGTGGACCACACGCTAAAACCACCACCACCCTCCGCCTTCCGCCCTCCGCCCTCCGCCCTCCGCTTTCCGCTTTCGTGCGTTTTCGGGGGCTTCCGCTCTCGCGGTGCGCCCCCGCCACCCGTCATCGACGCAGTACGGCATTGCGAGACGCAGCGCGCCTGCCGATAATCGAGCCTTCCGAACTCCGGCCACGGAACTCGCTCCTAAGTTGAGGCACCGATGAACGCTTCTCTTTCGCTCGCGTCGCTGGGGTTGTTGCTGGTGGCGGCGGTCGTGCAGGCCGAGCCGTTTCCGCATGGGCCTGATTCGGAGCGTCAAGAGGGCGTGCCGCAAGGCGTGGTGACGAAGCACACTTGGCAAAGCCAAATCTTTCCCGGCACGACGCGCGACTACTGGGTTTACGTGCCTGCCCAGTACGATGGCAAAGCGCCGGCTTGCGTGATGGTGTTTCAGGACGGCCACGCTTACGTGAGCGAGACGGGACGCTTCCGCGCGCCGGTCGTGATGGACAACCTGATTCACCAGGGCGAGATGCCGGTCACGATCGGCATTTTTATTAATCCCGGCCACGCCGGCGAAACGCCGCCTGAAAAGCCGTGGGACGCGAGCAATCGCAGCTTCGAGTACAACACGCTGGGCGATCAGTACGCGCGCTTTCTCGCCGAAGAAATTCTGCCGGAGGTGGGCAAGCAGTATCGGCTCACGGACGATCCCGAGCGGCGGGCGATCGGCGGCATTTCTTCCGGCGCGATCTGTGCCTTTACGGTCGCCTGGGAGCGTCCCGACCTGTTCCGCAAAGTACTCAGTCACGTGGGCAGTTTTGTGAACCTTCGCGGTGGGCATGTCTACCCGTCGCTCATCCGCAAGAGCGAGCCGCGTCCGCTGCGCGTCTTCCTGCAAGCCGGGAGCAATGATCTCGACAACGAGCACGGCAACTGGTGGCTGGCCAATCAGCAGATGGCCGCGGCACTGAAGTTTCGCGGCTACGACTATCGCTTTGTCGGCGGCGAGGGGGGCCACAACGACCATCATGGCGGCGCGATTCTGCCCGACAGCCTCCGCTGGCTGTGGCGCGAGACGCCGGCCGAGTCGAATTAGTGCTCGCCCGTCGCGGGCCGACGCGGCTTCGCCGGCGGTTTCACCCGCGACCGCGCGGCCAGCGTCACGAGCATCATCCCCAGCGCCGCGCCGAGGACGGCCAGCAGCACATCGCTCATGGCGGCCACGTGCGGCGGCAGGTAGACTTGGAACATCTCGACGGCAAAGGCCACGCCGGCCGGCACCGCGAGCAGCGCGGCCATCAGCACCCGCCGCATCGGGAGCGGCACCGTCGGCCCGACGACGCTCAAGGCCAAGCACAATCCCAGCGGCAAGTACCACAGTCCTTGCTGCACGAAAGCCAGCCCCGTCTCGCTTGCCGGCGCGGCCACGAGCGCGGTCAGCGGGTTGTGAAACGCCGCCACAAAGCGCAGCCGCACCTGCTCCGTATCGCGCAGCGGCTCGTAGGGCCAGCACTTGGCGAGCATTACGACGAGCGCGTAGCCGGCCGCCCCGGCCAGCGGCGGCCACACTTCACGCAGCCCCAGCGCGCTGCGGAATAGATCGCGTTCGGGATCGGCGTTCGGTTCCGCAAAAAGCTGCGCGCCGGCCACGCCGACGACCATGCCCAGCAGCGCCGCGAGCAGATCGGTCGTCGAGGCGGTGCGGTTCATCACGAACAGTTGCACCCCTTCGAGCAGGAGTACCGCCATGCCGCCGATAATCAAACTGTTGCCCCAGGAGCGAATCGGCCGTCGCAGCGACGTGAGCGTGATGGCGGCGAAGACCCCGATCGGCACGTGGAGCAAACTTACCCCGGCCAGTTGCCACAGCCAGCCGCTACTGGACTCAAAATCGTGAAAAGGAATCAGCGTGATGCGGCCGGCGCGAAACTTCCGCGCCACATCCGCCCCCCGCAAGCTCAATTCCAGCGGCATGAGCTGAAACGCGAGCAGCGCGAGCAGGTAGCCGATCAGCGCCGCGTCGATCGGCCGCGCGCGGCGATGGGTGATCGCCTTGGAACGCAGCCAGTCGGTCGTGGTCTGGCCGGCCACGAGCCAAGCCAGACCGCCACAGGCGATGCCGAGCGCATCGGCCGCCACGTCTTGCATCGAAGGATGGCGGGAATAGATCCAATACTGGCTGAACTCCAGCACAAAGCGCAGCGCGGCGCTCCCCAAGAGCAGCGCGAAGAAGGCCACCAGGCGCGTGCGGCGGGGCCGGTCCACGGCAAACGCCGCCAGCGCCAAAAAGCCCCACGGCAAACCCATCAGAAAGTTGGCGAGATAATCAGACGACTCGAACGTGGCGTAGTACAGGCTGTTGAGCACCGTCTGTTCAAACGGCGGCGGCGGATCGTCCGGCTCGCCGACGCGCAGCGATTCAAACTGCGCTCCGGCCGAGGCGACGCTTTGCAGCCGGAACTCAAAGGGCACGGTCGAGCGATAGACGCTCACCAGGAAGATGAAGGCGGCAAAGAAGAGAAAGTGGATGCGCTGCGGCGCGTGCGGGTCGTCCCTCAGCAGTCTGCTGGCTGCCCGTCGAGACTGCCGCCGCCAGTCCCACCCTCCCAGCGCGGCCACGGCCAGCGCGATCCCGCCGGCCAAGAGCACCAACAGCGTTCCCATCGTCGCCCTTCCCGCGTCCGTTCCGCTCCAGCCCTTCCCCGCGCGACCGCAGCCCAGCGTTATCGCCTATCGGGGGGAGTCCGTCAAGAAAGCGAGTGCTCGGCGCAGCCTGCGGCGGCGCGGTGTGTGGTTTTCGCGAGCACCGGCGAGCACCAGCTACCTGAAAAGCTCGACCTTACTTACTTGACCGACACCCGCCCCAAGTGCGAAAGTTTGCGCACGGACCGACCCGATCGAGGAGGAGAATCGGCACGCCCTGTCGTTTCCCACAGTGGAAGGTTCCGGTCGCCGAAGCCGTCCGAACCGAGGGGCGGCGGCCGTGCGAAAAAGACGAAAAGCAATCGGGCGCAAACAGGGGAGCGGTTTTCCCGGAGGGATAGGCCATGAACGTAGCCGAACGCGCGGACCTGTGGCGTCGCTTGGAAGCGCTTGCGCTCGATGACGACGGGGCGGCGCTGCCGTTTTCCGCCCGGCTCGCCAGCGAAAATGGCTGGTCGCGGCGGTTCGCGGCGCGGGCGATCGTCGAGTACAAGCGGTTCTTGCTCCTGGCGGTGGCGGCGGAGCATGTCGCCTGCCCTTCGGACGAGGTCGATCAGGTCTGGCATCTGCACCTGGCGTACACGCGCTCGTACTGGCAGGACCTTTGCGAAAGCGTGCTCGGCCGTCCCCTGCATCACGGCCCCACGCGCGGCGGCGCGGAGGAACTGCAGAAATATTGGGAACTCTACGAACGGACGTTGGCGAGCTATCAGAACTTTTTCGGCAGCCCGCCGCCGGCCGACCTTTGGCCTCCGGCAGCCATGCGCTTTGGCAAGCATGCTGAGTACCGGCGCATTGATCTGCGTCGCCACTGGGTTCTGCCCAAGCCGCGTCTGCCGCTGTTCTCGCGCGCGAAGACCGCACGCGCGGGAAGCTGGCTGCTGGGCTTGGCGTTCGTGCCGGCCGCGTCGCTCAATCCGTTCGATTTGTCCGGCGGCGAGTTTCTGGCGCTCTATCTGCTTTGCTATCTGGTGAGCCTCGGCCTGGCGTGGATGATCCGGCGTGCATATCTCAAGGCGGAACGTGCGGCAACGGACCACGAACTGAACCCGTACGAGGTCGCGGTACTGGTTCAAAACCCACAACTGGCGATCAACGCCGCCATCACGAAACTGACCGCCGCCGAGCAGCTCCAGGTCGTGCGGCAGGACAAAAAGCTGCTGGGTATTTCGCTCCGTTCTCAGTTTCATTTCCAGACCGACCAACCGCTCTCGGCCGATGCCTCGGAGCTAGAAAAAGCGCTCTATCGAACTGCGCAGCAGGACGGCGGCGCCACTTTCGCCCAGCTACAAAAAGCCGGCGCCGACGAGGCAAACGACTTTCTGCTCGACCTGCGCGAGCGAGGGCTGCTGACGACCCCCGAAAACGAAACGGGGGCCAGGTTCTGGCCCGCGCTCGTGCTCGCCGCGCTGCTGGCGCTGGGCGTGCTTAAGCTGGCTGTCGGTCTGATGCGAGGGCGGCCGGTGTTGTTGCTCGTCCTGCTCTGCCTTGGCACACTGGCGACGCTGCTCGTCTTTGCCCGCAAAGCCCACCGCACCTCGGCCGGGCAAAGCGTGCTGGAGCAGTACCGCACCCAGTACCGTCATCTCAAGACGCCGCAGGCGCATGAAGATCCGCACTACGCGGCGCTCGCCGTCAGTCTGTTCGGCGTAGCAGCGCTGGCCGGCACGCCCCTGGCGGACCTGCAGGCGGCCTGGCAACAGAATTACCGCACGTCCAGCGGCGACTCCGGCTGCGGTGGCGGTTGCAGCGGAGGCGGCTGCGGCGGCGGCTGTGGAGGCTGCGGCGATTGACCCAAGAAAGCCGGTAAACACCTAAGCCGCAAAAAGCAGCGGTCCCCGCGATACGCCCGGCGCTGAAAGAAAAAGAAGAAGCGGAGGGCACGGGACTCGAACCCGCAACCGGTTTCCCGGCACCACATTTCCAGTGTGGCCGCTAGCCAATTCGCTTACCCTCCGGAGGCGAAGCTGTCTTATTCTAGCTCACCCGGCGGCGGCTGCAAAGGTCGGCCGGGGCGCCGGCGGTTAGGGCGCGATGCGTCTATCTGTAGCGGAAGGGAGTGCTTTTTCGCCCGCGGCGTCCACGCCGGCTTGCGGCGCAGGCGCTATCATTGGTCGCCACGCGCTTCAGGGCTGCGGCGCGCTGCGGCCGGACTGTTGATATTGGGCCAATCGCGCGCTCAGTTCGGCAACGATTTTGGGATGGGTGGCCCAGAGATTGGTCGTTTCGCGCGGGTCGTCGGCCAAGTTGTAAAGCTGCCCCGGCGGCTCGCCGTCTTGGGGTTTGATGACGTGGGGAGGCGTAAAGCCTCCTGAGCCAAGCCCGAAGATCGCTTTCCACGGCCCGCGGCGCACGATGTACGTTCCAGAGAGCGTGTGCAGCACTACTTCCTGGCGGATCGGTTCGGCGGAGGCTTCGTCGAGCAGGAGGGCGAGCTGATTGTAGCTGTCTTCGCCCGCGCTCTCCGGCAACGGGTACTCGACCAGCGCGGCGATCGTGGCAAACAGATCGGTCAGACAAACGAGCGCATCGCTCGTCTTGCCCGCCGGCACCGTTCCGGTCCAGCGCACGAGACACGGAACGCGGTGGCCACCTTCCCAGGCATCGCCTTTCATGCCCCGCCAGGGCGTGTTGGGGTTATGGCCGAATAGTCTCGTGACCGCGCCGGGCGCCGCCCACTCGGCGCTGCGCAAGTGGGGATCGCCGGCGCGGGCGGGAGAGCCGTTGTCGCTGGTAAAGATAATCAGCGTGTTTTCACCGATGCCGAGCCGGTCGACCGTCTCCACGATGGAGCCGAGCGTGGCATCGACTTGGGCGACGAGATCGCCGTAGTCGCCCGCCTCGCTCTTGCCCTGGTATGCCGGCGCCGGCACGATCGGCGTATGGGGCGCGGTAAGCGGCAGGTACAGAAAGAAAGGCTGCTCCCCGTCGTCCGCCGCGCGCTGCTCGACGTACTGGACGGCCTTCTTTTGCAGCGTGGGCAGAATATCGACAAGCTCCCAGCCCTCTTGCATCCGGCCGGGATGACCGTAAACGTGGTCCGGCTTCGGCCGATCGGGCGTCGGGCCGACGATTTCGTTGTTTTGCAAAAAACAGTAGGGCGGATAATTCGGCACATCCACGCCGAAGTAATAGTCAAAACCGGCGGCCGTGGGTCCGCCCGCGAAGGGCTGGCTCAGATCGACCTGCGCGTCGGGGATGCCTTGCCGCGGTTTCGGTCGCGCCGCGTCGGGCTTGTTCGTCGCCCAGTCAATGCCGAGATGCCATTTTCCGATGCAGGCGGTGGCGTAGCCTTGCTTTTTCAGCAGCGTGGCGAGCGTCTCGCGGCCCTGTTCAATAATTGGCGCGTCGTAGGGGCGGAGCACGCCGCGCTTCAGTTCGGTTCGCCAGCAATAGCGGCCGGTTAAAATCCCGTACCGCGTTGGCGTGCAGACGGCCGAAGGCGAGTGGGCGTCGGTCAAGCGCAGCCCCTGGGCCGCCAGACGATCGAGGTGCGGCGTGGGGATTTTAGATTGCGGATTCTGCACGCCAACATCGCCATAGCCCAAATCATCGGCCAACACCAAAATAATGTTCGGCCGCCGAGGCGCTTGCGCATCGGCCGCGAAGGCAACCGAAGCAACAGCGGTGGCGAAAAGGAGCACGGCAACCGTGAGGCATTTTTGCATGGCGGTTCGTCCCATGGTTCTGTTCTCAAAATGGATCTGCACGCTCGATGCGGCGCGTGCCTTGGCATCCTTCTCGCCCCAACGGGGCGCTTACTTCTTGCGCCTGCCGTTTCCCCAGGGCTTGCGCCCTGGGCTTTCGAGTTCGGCCCCGTTGGGGCCGTGAAGCTCTAAGATAATCGAAACGCTTCCCGCCGCCCAAAGGTCGCGCCTGGAAAAAAAGGACGCGGCGAGGGAGCTTGTTTCTTGGCGGACGATGTGGGAAAACCAGGGGCAGCGCGCAGCCCCAGAAGGACCAGACCGTGACGGCGATCCAGCAGGCGGACCGGCAGTGGTACATCGTCCATCGTTGGCAGGAGTACGAAGGCGAAAGCCGCGTGAATCTGCTGCGGACGGCCGGCATCGGCGCGTTTTACCTGGTGCATCTGCTGCACTACTACCAGGCGGGCTTGGGGGGACTGGAACTGAAGGAGCCGGCCGCCGGCGAAATGAGTTTTCATGTGGCGGTGACGGCCCTGGCGGTCGCCTGGACGATGGTTGCGCTTGGCGTGCTGCTCTGCTTGCGGCAGCGCATTTTTCCGGCGGCGCTGAAATACGTCTCCACCGGCTGCGATCTGCTGTTGCTCACGGCGATACTGTACATCGGCGGCGGCCCGCGCAGCCCATTGGTCGCCGTCTATTTTTTGATCATCGCACTGACGACGCTGCGGCTCAGCTTGCCGCTGGTGCGGATGGCGACGGCCGGCAGCTTGCTCGGCTATCTGATTCTGCTCGGCGTGGCAAAATGGCCGGACACGTTCGGACGCGCCGGCGCCGACCTGCGCGTGCCGCGCTACGAACAGTTGATTGTTCTGCTAGCGCTTGCGCTGTGTGGCGTGATTCTCGGGCAACTCGTCCGCCGCACGCGCCGCCTCGCGGAAGAATTTGCCGCGAGACTACGAAGTGCGGAGTAGCCGCAGGGGCGGTAGAAGGCGGAGGGCGGAAAGCGCAGGGGTGCGGGGGCATGGCAACTTCGGAGTGAGCGATGCAAAACGAGCCATCGGCGGCGGAACCGATCTGGTGTGGCGCGTGCGGTGCGGAGAATGCCTCCCCGCGTGGGGCGTGCTGGCTCTGCGGAGTGGCACTGCGCGAAACGGCGGGCGAAGGGGAGAATTTTTACGCGCCGCCGCGACCGACGGCCGAGGATCTTGCGCCGAGCTTTAGTCTCAGCACGCTCTTGCTCGTGATGACGCTGATTGCCCTCTGTCTCGGCGTCGGGGCAATCGCACCGGGCATTGCCGTCGTGCTCGTCATCCTCAGCGTCCCGGCACTGGTTCGCACCTCCGGTATCCTGCACCGCCGCCAGCGGGCGGGACAGCCCCCAACACTCGAAACAAAACTGCGGCTGTTTCTCGCCTCCTTCGGCATCGTCACCGCCATCGGGGCCGCGTCGGCGATCGGCTTCTTCGCGGTCTGTCTCGGCGGCGGGTTTGGCGTCATGGCCCTGGGCGATACTGCCGGCGCAGGGCTAGACGTGATTCCCTTAGCCTTCCTGACCGGCATCGGCGGCGGCTTGGCAGCCGGTATTCTTGTGCTGGTCTGGCTCTCAAGGAAGCTCTGGCCGACGCGCGAGGCCGCGGGCACCGACTCCCATCCGCCCCATGCTCCATGAGCCACGACAGACCATCTCCCCAGCAAGGGCAAGCGGTGCCGCGCGTCTGCCCCGAGTGTGGCGCGGACACGCTGCCGGACCGGACGCACTGCTGGTTGTGTGGGGCGAAGCTGGCCGGCGGTTCCACGACGGCTGCCGCTTCGGCTCCCGCGCCGCCGACGTTCGCCCTCACTTCGCTGATGCTCCTGATCACGCTCGTGGCGGTCGTCCTCGGCGTCTACACGATCGCGCCGGGCGTGGCGGTGCTGTTGGTGATCGCTGTCGTGCCGGCGCTGTCGCGCACGTTCCGCGTCACACGCAGGCGTGAGCGCGAGGGGACGCCGCTGCGGACGCGCGACAAGATCGGCACCTTTTTCTATTCGACTCTGCTGGCAAGCGTGATCTTGGTTATTGTGGGAGGCGCATCGGCGGTCGCGTTTATCGTTGGTCTGTTTGCGGCGTGCGCCGCAGACCGACAAGCCGCAGGGTGGTACTCGCGTGAGGCACGCATAGCTGCCGTCATCAGCGCCGTCGCCCTGCTGACGGGACTCGCCATCGCCGCCCGAATCGCCTGGAAACTCTGGCCGATCAGCAAGAAAAACCGCAACCTGGGGCAAGGGTAAATCGGTTACAACAAGGGTCATATCGCAAGCCAGCCTGGCGGCCACGCAAACTTTTTACTTCCTCGCCTCCCATTCCTGACCGCTGATCGCTTCTCCCCATGCAACTCCGCGACTATACCTTTCTCGGCACAACGCAAAGCCTCTGCCCGGCGTGCCTGGCGCTGGTGCCGGCCAAGATCATCGAGCGCGGCGGGCGGGTTTATTTTCGCAAGCGGTGCGCCGCGCACGGCGCGCGGGAGGATTTTGTGTGCTCCGACGCGCGGTGGTTCGACCGCATGGCGTACAGCCTGCCGGGCAAGATGCCGCACGTGATGCGCGCCGAGCCGCAGCGCGGCTGCCCGTTTGATTGCGGGCTGTGCAGCGAGCATGAGCAGCATACCTGCATCGCACTGTTGGAGATCACCAGTTCGTGCAATCTCACTTGCCCAATGTGCTTTGCCGGCAGCGCACCCGGCGGCGTGCATCGGTCGGTCGCCGACTGCCGCCGCGCGATCGACGCGCTGGTGGAAGCCGAGGGACAGCCCGAAGTTTTGCAACTCTCCGGCGGTGAGCCGACGATTCATCCGCAGTTCTTCGAGATTCTCCATTACGCCTGCGAGCAGCCAATTGACATCGTGATGATTAACACCAACGGCATCCGCCTCGCGCGCGACGCGGCGTTTTTGGAGCGATTGGCGGAGTATCGGCGGCGGGTTGAGATCTATTTCCAGCTTGATGGGCTGACCGAGGCAAGCTGCGTCGGCCTGCGCGGCGAGCGGTTGTTGGAAACGAAACTCAAGGCGCTCGACGCGCTCGGGGCGGCCGACGTGCGGGCGATTCTCGTCTGCACGTTGCAGCCCGGCGTGAACGCCGATCAGATGGGGCCGCTGGTGGAGTATGCCCTCGCGCGGCCGTGGATCACCGGCGTCAGTTTTCAGCCGGCCACGTACTCCGGCCGCTACATGCTGCCGGACCAGTTGGAGCAGCGGATCACGTTCCCCGACATTCTTCGCGGCGTCGCCGAACAGACCGGCGGGCTGTTCCGCGAAAGCGATTTCTCGCCGCTCCCCTGCGCGCACCCGAACGCCCACAGCCTGAGCTACGCCTACCGCGCAGACGGGCGCGCCGCGCCGCTCGCGCGGTTCATCGACCTCGAAGAACATCTCGATCTGCTCGCCGGCGGCATTACCTTTACCCGGCCGCGAGCACGCGCGCTGATCGAACAGTTCATCTCCCGCAAGTGCTGCGGCTCGGGCGGCTGCGGGCCAAATGAGAACGCGGGCGGGCTATTGCCGGTGCTGAATGAACCGGAGACGAAGCGCGAGCCTGCGCGCGACGGGGCAGGGGAGGAGCTGCGGGCGCTGGGGCAGGAGTTTTTAGCCAAGGCACTCGCCGAGCAGCTTTCGCCCGCCGATGTGCTGCGGATTACCACCACCTCGTTCATGGACGCCTACAACTTCGATGTGCGGCAACTGATGAAGTCATGCGTCCATCACGTGCTGCCGAGCGGGCATCTGATTCCGTTCTCCGCCTACAACGTCCTCTACCGCAATGGCCACGTGCCGCTGCCGCCGCTGAAAACTGCCACGCCTGCCGGCGAGTTAGAGCCACAATGAACCTCACCTACACGGCACTCATGACGGCCGCGATTGCCACCGGCGTGCTCTTGAGCCGCCGCCGGCAGTCGGCGCTACGGCTCGCGCCGCTCGAACGGCTGGGCGTGGGGCTGGGCGCGTTTTGTGGCGCGATGCTCGCGGCGAAGCTGCCGTTTGTGCTGAGCGATTGGAACGGCTTTTTGAGCGGAGCCGCCTGGTTCGCCGACGGAAAGACGATCTTGCTGGGACTCGTCGGCGGCTATTTTGGCGTCGAAGTCGCCAAGTGGACGCTTGAGATCAATACGAAGACCGGCGACAGCTTTGCCGTGCCGGTGGCCGCTTCGGTCGCCGTGGGACGGCTCGCCTGCTTCGTCGGCGGCTGCTGTTACGGCACGCCGACGGCGCTTCCCTGGGGCGTCGTCTTCCCATATGTCGATCAACAGCCACGCCATCCGACGCAGCTTTACGAGGCCGCGTTTCACGCGACGATGGCGGTTGTGCTCGAACTGCTCCACCGCCAAGGACTACTGCGCGGGCAGCTGATCAAGCTCTACATCCTGAGCTATCTCGGCTACCGCTTCCTCACCGAACTGATTCGCCCCGAAGTCCGCCTCTGGGGCGGACTGACCGGCTACCAATGGGCCGCCCTCGTCCTCGCCGCGCTGTTTGCCGGCCTGTGGTGGCGCGATGCGCGGCAGCGACCTGTTGGGCTAACGCGAGAAAGAGCGCCAACTCTCTAACCGGCGTGGCCGCCGCGGGCGAAAAGAGCCGATAGCTTGCAGCTTGCAGCCCGTAGCCCTAATCCACCGCTTGGGCGCTGGCGATCAACTGAATGAACTTTTCGTTCGATTCAAACTTCGCCAGCTTGCTCGTGAGCTGTTCCATCGCATCGACGTGATGCATGGTGGTGAGCGTGCGGCGGAGCATCGTGACGGCGTGCAGCGTGTCGGGCGGAATCAGCTTTTCTTCGCGGCGGGTGCCGGACTGGGTGATGTCGATCGCCGGCCAGATGCGGCGGTCGGCCAACTTGCGGTCGAGCACCAGTTCCATGTTGCCGGTGCCTTTGAATTCTTGGAAGATCAGCTCGTCCATCCGGCTGCCGGTATCGACCAGCGCGGTGCCGACGATCGTGAGCGAGCCGCCTTCTTCAAAGGCGCGGGCGGTGGCGAAGAGCTTCTTGGGGATGTCCATCGCCTTGATGTCCACACCGCCGCTCATCGTGCGGCCGGTATTGCCCACCCACTTGTTGAACGCGCGCGCCAAGCGGGTAATCGAGTCCATGAGCAGGAACACATCCTTGCCCATCTCGGCCAGCCGGCGGCAGCGCTCGATCACCAGTTGCGAAAGCCGCACATGGCTTTCCACGTCTTGGTCGAGGCTGCTGGCGGCGACTTCGCCGTTGACGTTGCGGACCATGTCGGTGACTTCTTCCGGCCGCTCGTCGATCAGCAGCACGATGAGCTTCAGGTCCGGGTAGTTCGTCGAGACGGCTTGGCTGATTTGTTGCAGCAGCACCGTCTTGCCGGTGCGCGGGGGCGCGACGATCAGCGCCCGCTGCCCCTTGCCGAGCGGCGTCAGCAAATCCATGACGCGCGTGCTGAGCGGATGGCGGCCGGTTTCCAGCTGCAGCCAGGACTCGGGATTGATCGGCGTCAGTTGGTCGAAGCTCTTGACGCTCGCATAGTCTTCCGGCTTCATGCCATCGACGTCGAGGATTTCCTTGACCCGCGGGCCTTGCTGTTTGCGGTTCTGCTGGACCATGCCCCGGATCAGCACGCCCTCGCGGAGGTGGAACTTGTCGATCATCGTGCCGGGCACAAAGGGATCGGTCCGCTCGCGCTGGTAGTTGTTTTCGGGGCTGCGGAGAAACCCATAGCCGTTGGGATGCAGTTCGAGCACGCCCGAGCCGGGTTCAATCGGCAGCGGCTCGCCGTTTTCCAACACTTCCTCTTCCGGCGTGGCGCCGACCGGCTTGTTGGCTCCGTCGCGGTTCTTGGAACGGTTGCGGAACCGGGGACCGCGCCCACGACCTCCGGTGTTGCCTCCTGCACCGCCACCGCGGTTGCGATTGCGCCCGCCACTTCGCTTCTTGGCCATTGATTGCACCTTGAGAGAAGGATCGGCACCCTTCATCCCGCGCGGCGCGCAGCCGCGAGGGGGGCGTGTGCCGGTCCCCAAAACACGGAGAACAGACTCGGCCGCTTCGTCGGCCGGAATCTGGCTTTGGAGAAATGGAATGAGCCCCACCGGGGGCCGACTCCATCAAACGCACTCTGACTGGTCGCCGAACGGGCCGTAGTTCGGCCCAAAGCTCGGTTTTTCCCCACGCGACCAGGAATGGGGATTCTACTTAGCTACCCCGAAGCATCCTATCAACGGGTGACTCGCACCATCGTTACGAGGCGACCACGAAGAGTCCTTGCAGATAGCCCAAGTAGAAGCGTCTGAAGCCTTTCCCTCCAAGATCCACTGGAGAGGAAAGCCATACAGCGAAACTGCGGTGGCCAGATGCACCACGGCAGGTTCTGCCACGGGAGGCTCAGAAAGTCCGCCCGCAGACAGACTTCAACCACGGGTAAATCTTAGTCACAATTGGTCCGCTGTCAAGCGAACTCACATCAAAACGGGTGCCAAAATCACCTTTTTCTGTCGCCGC
>CAYZVT010000037.1:0-19114 GCA_964481585.1 uncultured Pirellulales bacterium | reverse complement strand
GCTGCGGCGCGGGCTATGTGAAGAACAAGGCCGATCTGCCGGCGGCGCTGGAAGAGATGATCAACCATCCCGGCCCGTACGTGCTCGACGTGGAAGTGCCCTACCAAGAGCACGTGCTGCCGATGATCCCCTCCGGCGGCACGGTGCGGGACATGATTAAAGAGTAACGCAAAAAGGGGGGCGGGGGCGCACCGCGAGGAGCGGAAGCCCCCGAATGCCCGGCAGCCAGCCGTCAGCTACTAGCACTCAGCAATCAGCAAAACCCGTCATTCATGGCTCGGCGGGGGCGTCCGCTGCGCGGTGCGCCCCCGCCACCCGTTGCTCGGCGATGTGGCGCCGCATTTCGGCGGCGATGAAGAACGAGCCGGTCACGCAGATCAGTTCGTCGGCCGTGGCCGTTTGCCGCGCATGTTCCCACGCCTCGGCGGGCGTGGCGAAGGCTTGGTGCACGGTCGAGCCGGCCGCGACGGCCAGCGACTGGAGTTCTTCGACCGGCACCGCGCGGGGGTTGTTTTCGTAGCGCGTCAGCAGAATGCGGTCGAAGCTGGGCACCAACCGCGCGAGCATCCCCGGCACGTCCTTGTCCTTGGTACAGGCGACAATCAGCGTCCGCCGCCCAGCGGGAAACGACTCGCGCAGCGTGGCGACGAGCGCTTCGACCGAGGCCACGTTATGCGCGGCGTCGACCACGACCGTCGGGCGGCGGCTCATGATCTCCACTCGCGCCGGCAGCCGGCAATCGGCCAGCCCACGACGCACGGCCGGTTCCGGCAGCGCCCAACCGGCCCGCCGTAGCTCGGCCAGCGTCGCCAAGGCCACCGCCGCGTTGGCCCCCTGATGCCGGCCGATCAGGCCGAGCCCGACCTGTTTTAGCTCGTGCTCGTGCTGCGGCACATGGTAGCGAAAATCGACCGTCGGCGGCCCCGCGTCGTGCTGCGGGGGCGGAAAGTATTGGAAGGAAAAATCTCGCTCTAGCTCCACCAGCCGGCAGCCCCGTTCTGCGGCGATGCGGCGAATCACCTCGCGCGGCTCGTCGGGCACGACGCCGCTGACGACCGGCACGCCGGGCTTGATGATGCCGGCCTTTTCGGCCGCGATCAGCGCAAGGGTGTTGCCAAGCTGCTTCATGTGGTCGAAGCTGATGCTCGTGATGACCGACACGCGGGGCGTGCAGACGTTCGTCGAGTCGAGCCGGCCGCCGAGGCCAACTTCCAGCACGGCCGCCGCCACGTTACGGACGGCGAAGTGCAGCAGGGCCATCGCCGTGGTGATCTCAAAATACGTCGGCCCCTGGCCCTCTCGATCCATCGCCTCGACAACCGGCCAGACGCGATCCACCAGGGCCACGAGCTGCTCGCCGCTGCACGGCGCGCCGTCGATGGCGATCCGCTGTTCCACGCGGTCGAGATGCGGCGACGTAAAGAGGCCGGTCCGATAGCCGCTCGCCGAGAGCGCGGCGGCAATCATGGCCGAGGTGGAGCCTTTGCCCTTGGTGCCGGCCACATGCACGATCGGCAGCCCCGCGTGCGGATCGCCCAGCTGTGTCAGCAGCGCGCGCATCCGATCGAGCTTCAGCCCCGCCTCCCCGGAGGGCATGGCCGCCGTTCGCTCATAGTCAATCCGCCCCAACAGCCGCTCCACAGCCGCCGCGTGCGCGCGATCGAGTGATTGCTGGAGTTCCAAGGAAAACTCGGGGAGAGGGGGAGGAGGGTCGGGGACTGGGGGCTGGGAAGGCTACGAGCTACAGGCTGCGAGCTACAGGCTACAGGCAGCGGATACGATCGCTTGCAGCCCGTAGCTCGCAGCCGGCAGCCTTTTCTCCGCTTTCCGCTTTCCGCTTTCCGCTTTTAACTTTAACCCCGGCTGCGCAGCGCGCGCTGAATATCCCGCTGCGTCTGCTGTTTCTTTTTCGCTTCGCGTTTGTCGTAGAGCTTTTTGCCGCGGCAGATTCCGAGCAGCACTTTGGCCCGGCCCTCCTTGAAGTACATTTTGAGCGGCACGAGGGTCAGGTTCTTTTCGTAGGCCTGGCTGGCGAACTTTTTGATCTCGCGGCGGTGCATCAGCAGCTTGCGCGGCCGGCGTTGATTGTGATTCAGCCGATTGTCATAGGTGTACTCGGGAATGTCGCAGCCGACGAGCCACACCTCGCCGTTCTTCATCCGTCCATAGGCTTCGTCAAGCGACATCGTGCCGGCGCGCAGGCTCTTTACCTCGCTCCCGACGAGCACGATGCCGCATTCGAGCGTGTCGAGCACTTCGTATTCGTGCCGCGCGCGGCGGTTGACGGCGATGCTCCGCTCGTTGTCGTGCTCGCGATCGGCAGCCGGTGCCTTTTTGTTCTGCTTAGCCGTGGCTGAATCTCCCGATGCGACGTAGGATGAAGGATTGAATTGTCGGACGGATCGGCGAGCGTTGCTCGCCGGCTATTATGCAAGCCCTGCCGACAGGGCTTCTGTTTCCCGCTGCCGCTGCCAATAATTCTATTCGTACTCAGCCTATCGCAAGCCTGGTAGTCCTGCAAATGAAGGAATACGCCCTGCCAATTCGCTCCGGCTTTCTTGCCGGACGGCCGCCTTCGGTGGCGGTTTCGATGCTCGGGCAGATCCCCTTCGAGCGGGCGCTGGCGCTCCAGCAACGGCTTGTCCAGGATGCCAGCACGACCGCCAGCGGGCAAATCGCCTTGCTGCTCTGCGAACACCCGCCGATCATCACCATCGGGCGGGGCGGCACGCGCGAAGACGTGCGGCTGGAAAACGTCCTGCTCGCCGGGCGGCAGATCGACATCTACCGCGTCAACCGGGGCGGCGGAACGGTGCTCCACCATCCTGGACAGTTGGCCGTCTATCCGATCGTGCCGCTCGACCGCCACGGCTGGACGGTGGGCGAATTTTTGCACCGCTTCCAAAGCGGACTCGCCACGGCGCTTGCGGAACTCAAAATCCCCGCCCAGCCCCGCGCGGGGCGGTCTGGACTGTGGGGGCAAAGCGGGCAGTTGGTTTCGCTCGGCGTCGCGGTCAAGGATTGGGTGACCTACTACGGCGCACAGATCCACGTCGGCCCGGCGCTGCACCTGCACCAGTTCGTCGAAACCGATCCGGTCGAGCAAACCGCCGTCGGCTCGCTCTCGCAGGAGTTGGGCGAAGCGGTCAAGATGACCGCCGTGCGGACGCGGGTGGTGCGCGCCGTAACCGAAGCCTTCGGCTGCGAGCTGTACCACATCTACACCGACCACCCGTTGCTTCCCCACGTTCTGCGAGACTCGCGTGCCACGCTCCGCGCATCATGACCTGCTCCTGCCCGAGTTGGGCCTCGGCCAGACGCCGATCGTCGCCTGCACCTGGCTCAAGTCGCCGGGCAGTTGGGTGATCGAAGGCGATCGGCTGCTCGAAGTGCTCGCCGGCAGCGTCACGATCGACCTGCCCGCCCCCGCGAGCGGCATCCTCGCTCAAACCCTCGTCTGCGAAAACGAAGGGCTCCAAGTCGGCCAGCGCCTGGCGATTATCGAAGTCCGCGCGTAGCGGCCTGTTTGCCTTTGATGTGGCAAGCGCCAATAGCCGGAGGGCAACGCCCTCCGGTTCACGCAGGACCGGCGAGCGTTGCTCGCCGGCTATTGGCTACTGCCGCTCGCGGGCGGCGGCAATCACGGCGGCGGTGCCGGTTTTGCGGGTCAGGAGTGAGACGACGATCAGCGTCAGGAAGCCCAGTGGGATCGTGACGATGCCCGGCTGGCTGAAGGGCACGAGGGCGTGCGAGCCGTCGATGCCGTAGACCTTGCTGTAGGTGTCGGCGCTGAGCAGAATCCAGCCGAGCGACGAGACCATGCCGACGAGAATCGCGGCGGCGATGCCCTGCTTGGTGGTCCCTTTCCAAAACAGGAGCATCACGAGCGAAGGCAGGTTCGCCGAAGCGGCGACGCTGAACGCCCAGCCGACGAGGTAGCTGACGTTCATCTTCTGAAAGACGATGCCGAGCGCGATGGCGATCAGCCCGACCGCGATGGCGGCCAGCTTGCCCGCGCGGACTTTGCCGTGGTCGGTCATCTCGATCTTGAAAAAGTCCGCAAGCAGATCGTGCGCGACCGCACCGCTGGCGGCCACGATCAGGCCGCTCACGGTGCCGAGCACCGTGGTGAAAGCAATCGCCGAAATGATGGCGAATAGCAGGTCGCCGAAACTGCGGGCGAGCAGCGGCGCGGCCATGTTGCTGTCGGTCACGTCAATCGCCCCGCTCGTCATCGCCCCCAGGCCCATGTAGAGCGTCAGAATGTAGAAAAAGCCAATCGCGGCGATGCCGACAATGGTGCTTTTGCGCGCGGCGGCTTGGTCCTTGACCGTGTAATAGCGAATCAAGATGTGCGGCAGCGAGGCGGTGCCGCAAAAGAGCGCGAGCATGAGCGAGAGAAAATTGATCTTCGGCAACAGCGCCTCGCCCCGCAGCCCTTGGAACGCGGGATGGTTGCCCGGCCGTAGCACTTCGCTTCCGGAGACCGTCTTGGGATAGTAGCGCGTCGCCACGCCGCCGCCGGGCAGAGTCTCCTTTTCGCTGCCCCAAAGCACGACTTCGCTCTGCTGCAACACGCGGAAAAATTCCAGCGGCCCGAGCGGCCCGGTTTCGGTGACTCCGCCGGGCAGTTGGCTGATGTGTCCCACGGGACGCAAGTTGCGCTGGCCTTCGCCCGTCCCCAGCGGCACGCCGTCGATGAGCGTGCGTCCGTCGGGCGTGACGGTGACGGTCTGGACCTCGGAGGCAAGCGGATTGGTATCGACGCGCAGGCCCCGGTTGAGAATCAAGACGGTCAGGATCGCGCTAAAAAAGACGAGCAACGAGCCTTTGAGGAACTGCACGTAGGTGGTCGAGACCATGCCGGCGGTGACGACGATCAGCATCACGACCGCGCCAACCATCAGCACGCCCGCCCAGTGGGGAAAGCCGAGCAAAGGTTGAATCAGCACGCCCGCACCAACCATCTGCGGAATGAGATAAAAGATGCTCACCACCAGCGTGCTAATCGCGGCCGAGAGCTTGATGGCCCGCGACTGAAAGCGGCTGTCGAGCGCGTCGGCGAACGTGTAGCGGCCGAGCCGTTTGAGCGGCTCGGCGACGACGAATAGCGCGACGATCCAGCCGGCGAGATAGCCGATCGAATACAAAAAGCCATCGTAGCCGTAGAAGGCGATCATCCCGCAGATGCCGAGGAACGAGGCAGCCGAGAGATAATCGCCGGCAAAGGCCACGCCGTTGACGAACCAGGGGATGCTGCCGCCGGCGGCGAAGTAACCCTTGGCCGAACGGCTCCGCGAGCTGAAATAAAAGCTCAAGCCGAGCGTGAAGGCAACGAAGATTCCAAAGACAACCACTGCTGTGGGTGAAGTTTGATGAATCACAGCCGGTCCTCCGAGGACCAGGCCGGCGCGCGGCAGATCCAGCTATAAACCAACGCCAGCGCCACGGCGACGAAGATCAGCCCGATGCCGTACACGATCGCCAGATTCAGTCCGGCAAACACAATCGCGTCGAGTTGCTCCGGCCAAAACGCGCTGAGCAGCATGAAGCCCAGATAGAGAGCGAAATAAATGACAAACAGTACTAGGCCGGCCCGGGCGTTGCGAGCCGAGGTCGGCTCGTGCTCTTGCTCCACCTCGGCCGGCGGTCCATGATCGAAGCCCGCCATGCTGCGTGTTCCCCTGGGCTAGAAAAAGCGCGAATGAGTAGAAAAGTGCGCCGATTCTAACCGCCCCGCGCGGCGGCCGCAACAAGCGGTCGAGCACGAGGGGGATTGCGGCACAGGCAGCGGTTCGCGAATAGCGGTCAGCGTTCAGCAAGAGACCTTCCTCCCGCGTAGGCGGCAGTCCAGTGGCGAACATGGACGGTCTGGATTCCCGCCTGCGCGGGAAGGACGTGTTTTGCCGACCGCTGATCGCTGACGGCTAACAGCTAATCGCTGATCGCCGACGGCTGACCGCTTGCTCTAGCTGTAGATCGTCGTTTCGGGAAGGGCGGCTTTGAGCTGTTCGACCGCTTCGGGCGTGACGGCGGTGTGGCTCAGATCGAGCTGTTCGAGGCGGGTCAGCCCCTTGAGGTGCTCCAGCCCGGCGTCGGTGACGAGCGTTCCTTCGAGCCAGAGCCGCTGGAGGTTTTTCATGCGTTTCAGATACGCCAGCCCGGCGTCGCCGACGCGCGTGCCGTTCAGGTCGAGCCATTCCAGCTGGACGAGGTGTTGCAGATAGTGCAGCCCCGCGTCGGTGATCGGCGCGCGGTCGAGCCACAGCCGCTCAAGACGAGTCAGCCCTTGCAGATGCCGCACGCCCTCGTCGGTAATCAGCGTTCCCTCCAGTTCGAGCCATTCCAGGTTCGGCATGTTTTCCAGCACGGCCAGCCCAGCGTCGGTGACGTTCGTGCCATCGAGCCAGAGCCGCCGCATTTCGCGCATTTGGCTGAGATGGCTCAAGCCGGCGTCGCTGATGAGATCGCCATCGAGCCAGAGCCGTTCGAGCTTCGTCAGGTTCTTCAGATGGGCCAGCCCGGCGTCGGTCAGTTGCGGGTCTTCCAGTTCGAGCCACATCAGCTCGGTGAGGTTGGCAAGATGCCGCAGGCCGCGATCGGTGATCTTGGTGCCGTTGAGCCATAGCCGCTGCAAGCGTGTCAGCCCGGCGATATGTTCCAGCCCCACGTCGGTCACGAGCACGCCGCGCAGATCGAGTTCTTCGAGCAGCTTCAAATGCCGCAGGTTCTCCAGCCCGGCGTCGGTCAGCAGCGTGTCGCGGAGCGACAGGCGGCGGAGGTTGCCGAGCGACCGTAGCACTTCCGCGCCGCTGTCGGTGATTTTGACTTCTTCCAGATCGAGCAGTTCGAGGTTGACCAGTTCCTTGAGGTGCGCGACGCCGCGATCGGTGATGTCGGTAAAGCCGAGCCAGAGCCGCCTGAGCTGCGTCAGCCCGCGCAGATGCGCGAGCGAGTCGTCATGCACCTGACTCGAGGAAAGATCGAGATTCCCGACCCGATTGGACAAAAAGTGGTCGATGTTCACGCCCAGCCGGCGGAGCGCGGCGACGGCGTCTTTGAGCGATTCCATCGTGATGATGAACTCGTGCAGATCGGCCGGCTTGGTGATGTAAAAGCTCGCGCCGAGGCTGTATGACTCTTCGATGTCGCGCGGGTCGGCCGAAGCGGTGAGCACGACGGCCGGAATGTCGCGGAAGCGCTCGTCCTTCTGAATCTCGCCGAGCACCTGATGCCCGTCCATGATCGGCAGATTCAAGTCGAGCAGAATCAAGTCGGGACGCGGCGCGTTCGGAAAAGCTCCCTCGCGTCGCAGAAAGGCCATCGCCTCGGCGCCATCCTCGACATGATGGACATGGTTGCGAACCGCTCCCTCCTTCAGAGCCGCAATCGCCAAGTTGGCGTCGCTGGGGCTGTCCTCGACCAGCAGGATCTCCACGGGGCGGTGGGGATCGGGTCCGGCGTTCATAGGGGGTCGGCCTTTGCTGATACGGGGAGAGTAAAGTGGAAGACGCTGCCACCGCCGGGCGCGGGATCAACCCAGATCTTACCTCCATGACGTTCCACGATTTTCTTGCAGATCGCAAGCCCAATTCCCGTACCACTATAATGGTTGCGGCCGTGCAAGCGCTTGAAGATCACAAAAATCTTTTCGGCGTGCTCCGGGGCAATCCCGATGCCATTGTCCTCCACGGCGAAGTGCCATTGCTGGCCTTGCCGCTTCGCGCCGATACGGATGCGTGGAGGCTTGTCGCTGCGGTATTTAATCGCATTGCCGATCAGGTTTTGAAAAAGCTGCGGAAGCTGCCGCCGATCGGCCACGACGGTCGGCAGCCCCTGGTACTGGATCTCCGCGCCGCTTTCTTGAATCGCCACGTCGAGGTTCTTGAGGGCTTCGTCGACCATCTCTTGGCTTGCTAGTTCCTCGATCTGCTGTCCCTGGGTGCCGACACGCGAGTAGCTGAGCAGATCGTGGATCAACCGCTGCATCCGCGTCGCGCCACTGACGGCAAAGCCGATATGCTCGTCGGCGGCCTGATCGAGCTTGCCCTGGTATTTTAACTGCAACATCTGGCAGTGGCTGGCCACGGCCCGTAGCGGTTCGAGCAAATCGTGGGAGGCGACGTAGGCGAACTGGGCCAGATCGGCGTTCGAGCGGGCAAGTTCCTCCGTCCGCGCCGCCAGCGCCATTTCGGCCGCCTTGCGCTCGGTGATGTCCTGCAAAAACACGGTGAACACCGGCTGACCTTTTAGCGCCACCGGCTGAATGGCGATCTGGGCCATGAACTCCTCGCCGTCGCTGCGGTGCATGAGCAGTTCGAGCCGTTTGCCGAGCATCGAGCCATCGCCAATTGCTTGATAATGGTCGAGATTGCGGCGGTAGCGCTGCCGGGAAGCGAGCGGTAGGAATAGCTCGGCAAGCTCTTGTCCCATGACCGCGCCGCGCGCGCAGCGAAAGGTTTTTTCGGCGGCGCGGTTGAACTCGATGATCTTGCCCTTGTCATCGACGGTCACAATACAGTCCATCGCCGCTTCGAAAATTGCCCGCAGCCGCCCTTCGCTTTCGCGCAGCGCGCGCTGGGCTTCTTTTTGGTAGCTGATGTCGTGGGCGACGACGGCCCAGTACTCGACCTCGCCCTGCGGGTTGGTGTGGGCGAGCACGACCATCGCCACCGGCAGTTCGCTCTTGTCGCGGCGCAGGAGCGAGAATTCTCCCCGCCAGAGGCCCGCCTGATTCGCCGCCGAAAGAACGTGCTTCTCGTAACTCTCTTGCAGCCGCTTGGGATAGAATTCTTGAACACGGGCTTGACCCAAATCTTCGTCCGCCTCGGCCTCGATCATTTGCCGGCCGGCCTGGTTGATGTACACGATCCGCCCATCGAGCCGGACGACCGCCACGAAGTCGGGGCTGCGCTCCAGGATATCCACCAGCCGGGCGCGGACGGCCTCGCCCTGTTGCCGCTCGTTGACCTCCGCCTGCAAGCGGCGGTTGGCCTGTTCGAGTTCTTCGGCCCGTTTGCGGCCGACTTCGTCGCTCGAACGCTTCAGCGCCAGCCGCGCCCGTTCGGTTCGTTGCCACTGGAGGGCCAGGCTCGCCATCGTCCAGGTGGCCACCAGCGCGACCGCCGTATGCCCCAGGGCCTGAGCCGGCCTAGCCGAATTCGGCGCGTAGGCCATGAGCGTCACGAACGTCAGCACCGTACACAGCCCCGCGATCGCCACCAGCGCTTGCGGCCCCTCGGCCCGCGCCGCCACCCAGACCGCCACCAAATACAAAGCTCCCCCCGCAATCCCCAGCGGAGACTGGAGCGTCAAGACAAACACCAGTATCGCCAGAAACACGGCGGCAGCGAGTCGCCAGGGACTCGTCTTCATTCGGTCGTCCTGAATGGGGATTGGGGACGAGGGACGGGGGATTAGGGACGGGGGATTGAGCGGCGGGAGACCACAGCGACTCCAGCCTCGGCGTCAGCCCGGCTTTCCGCTTTCGTGCGCTTCCCGGGGCTTCCGCTCCTCGCGGTGCGCCCCCGCCACCCCTTCCGCCTTCACTCGATTCTAGCCCGGCTATCGGCCGCCGGGCCATCCCCGGCGGGGCGATTTTGGCTCGTCGTCCGGCGCCCACGCTAGAGCAGGTCGCTCGCTAGGTCGGCCAGCGGCGAGCGCTCGCCCTTTTCCAGCGTCACGTGGGCGTAGATCGGCTGGCCGACCATGCGGTTAATCAGGTAGCTCAGCCCGTTGGAGCGGGCGTCGAGGTACGGCTGGTCGATCTGGTAAACGTCGCCCGTAAAGACAATTTTGGTCCCTTCGCCGGCGCGGGTGATGATCGTCTTCACCTCATGCGGCGTGAGGTTCTGCGCTTCGTCGACGATGAAGAAGACGCGCTGCAGACTCCGCCCGCGAATGTACGCCAGCGGCGTGATGATGAGCTTTTCCGACTCGCGCATCTCGTAAATCTTCTGCGCCGCCGCGTTGCGGTCGCCAAGCTGATCGCGAATGACCGACAGGTTGTCGAACAGCGGCTGCATGTAGGGATCGAGCTTCGCCGTCACGTCGCCCGGCAGATAACCGAGATCGCGGTTGCTCAGCGGCACAACCGGCCGCGCGAGCACGATCTGCCGATAGTTGCGCCGGCACTCCAGCGCCGCAGCCAGCGCCAACAGCGTCTTGCCCGTCCCGGCTTTGCCGGCCAGCGTCACCAGCTTGATATTCTCGTTTGTCAGTGCTTCGAGCGCAAACGACTGCTCGGCATTGCGCGGCGCGATGCCATAGGCCGAGGTTTTTTCCACGCGCGTGAAAAGCTGTTCGGCGGCGCGGTACGTCGCCAGCACGGACTTGGAGCCATTACGCAGAATAAAGTTTTCGTTCGCCACCGGCTGCGCGACTTGGCTCAGCTCAGCCGCCGGCACGTCGGCATCGACATAAAAATGGTCGATCAGGTCCGACGGCATTTCATCGACCGTACGTTTGCCGGTGTAGAGTTTTTCGACGTTCTCGATCTTGTCGCTGGTGTAGTCCTGCGCGAGTACGCCGAGCGACTTGGCCTTGATCCGCAAATTGGTATCCTTCGTCACCAGCACGACGCGGCGATCCGGCTCTTGGCGGTGCAGCGCGAGCACGGTGTTGAGAATCCGGTGGTCAGGCGAGTCGTTCAGAAACGAGAGCCGCAGCCGCTCGTCCAGTTCGCTCCCCATCACCACGCGCACCGAACCCAGCCCCGCGCCGAGCGGCGCGCCGCCGGCCGAGAGGATGTCGCCCGTTAGGCTGTCGAGCCGGCGGAGAAAATCGCGGGCTTGGTAGTGGAGATCTTCGTTGCCGCGCTTGAAGCGGTCGAGTTCTTCGATCACCGTGATCGGAACGGCAACATCGTGTTCCTCGAATTTCAGCAAGCACTGCGAATCGTGCAGAATGACGTTCGTATCGAGAACAAAAAGTTTAGGACGCCCCGAGGGAGTGTCGAACATTAAGAACTCCGTGCAGATGCTAGCATGCAAAGCCGCCACCGGGAGCTAGCGCAAAGGCTGATCCGAAGCGCGAAATCAGCGCTAGTTCCCCAGCCGTATTATAGGCGCGAGCCGGGCACCGAACGAGCGGACGGGTGGCGGGGGCGCCCCGCCGCAGGCGGAAGCCCCGGTGGTGGATGGTGGATGTTGGATGTTGGATGTTGGATGTTGGATGGTGGATGGTGGATGGTGGATCGGCGCGGAGATGGCTGGCCTGGATTCCCGCCTGCGCGGGAATGACGTTTCAGCTGACAGCCGGCCCTTCGGGGGTTTCCGTTTTCGCGGTGCGCTCCCGCCACCCCTGCCAGCCGGCTAGCCGGGGCTGCTGGCGAGCAGTTGAAGCTGTTCGAGGTCGCGGCACGGCTCCTCGAAGCTGCAACTGCCGAAGGCGATGAACTGCCGGCGACGCACCTGGGCGATCTCGTCGAGCGGCACGCCGTAGTCGTGCCAGAAGCAGGCGCGGTCGGTAAAGGAAAAATGGCTCGGCTCCTCGTCGAGCAGAACTTCCACGATCTGTTCCCGATCGAGCGTGCCAGAATCCGCCAGGGCGCAGGCCACGAGCAGGTTGAGGAAGCCGTGCATCCGTGTACCGACCTCGGGATGGAACGCGCGGAGCGGATGGTGCAGCCCGGCCGTGGCCTTCCACCGCAGGCCGTTTTCGCGGGCGGCATCCATGGCGGCGGCCAGTTGCTCGGCAGTCGGAAAATCCTCGGCCGACAGGCCGCCCGTGCGGAGCTTCATGCCCGGTACAAAAGGTGTCGGATTGCACCGGCCATCGTGCCAACGGCCGATCGTATCGGCGACGGCGGGAAAGACGCTGGCGGGCGCTTCAAAAAAGACGCCCAGCGCCGGCAGCCTAGCCTGCTCGGTCGCCACGACCGCCGCGTCGAGCAATTCGTCGAGCCAGTCCTCGTGCTGCGGCGCGGCGAGCAGATCGCTCGGCAGCTTGACCTCCACGGCCTGCACCGCCACGCGCGGCGCGTGCTCGTCGCGGAACTCACGAATCGCGGCCAAGTCGCTCCGCCAGTTGGCGAGCCAACTCTCCACATCGGCCCCGCCGCGCCCGAGCGCCGAGACTTGCAGCGGCGCGTGCTCGTCAAACAGCGGCTCGACCCACGGCCGCAGGTCGCTCAGCCGCGCCGCCGGCACGACAAACTTGCCGAGCAGCCATGCGGCGGGCGTGGCGCGATTGTGCGCGTAGTTCTCCACCGCTTCGGCCAGCGGAAGCTGGGCGGGGGGAAACAGTCCGGCGTAGTCGATCACGCCTTCCAGCAGCGCGCGCAGTGCAGCGGTCATTCGCTCACCCAGGATCGTCCATAGTCGGGATCTTCCACGCCGAGCACCGCCTGGGCGACGTGCGTGGGGCGGAAGGTGTCGAGCATCACGGCCAACTCCTCGGTCCGCGTCTGGCCGATCGAGGCCTCCGCCCGCCCCGGATGCGGCCCATGCGGCAGCCCCGCCGGATGCAACGTCAGTGAACCGTAGCGGATGCCCTTGCGGCTCATGAACTCATTGTTCGCATAGTAGAGAATCTCGTCGCTCATCACGTTCGAGTGGGCGTAAGGCGCCGGCACGGCCTCGGGATGGAAGTCGAACGGCCGGGGCGTGAACGAGCAGACCACAAACCCGTCGGCGGCAAACGTCTGATGCACCGGCGGCGGTTGATGCAGCGAGCCGGTAACCGGCTCAAAATCGTGAATCGAAAACGCCCACGGATAGTAATACCCGTCCCAGCCGACCACGTCGAGCGGGTGATGATCGAGTACCACTTCGGTCAGCACGTCGTTCTGCTTGACGACGACGCGAAACTCGCCCCGCTCGTCGTGCGTCCGCAGTTCCTCCGGTGCGCGAATGTCGCGCTCACAGTACGGAGCATGCTCCTGATACTGTCCCTGCACGTTCAGATACCTCTCGGGCGTGCGAATCCAGCTTGGCGATTCGACCACCAGCATCCGCGTCTTGTCCGTCTCCAGCCGGTAACGATGCAGAATGCCGCGCGGGATCACCAGATAATCGCCCGCGCGGTAGCGCAGCTCGCCAAACTCCGATTCGAGCACCCCCTCGCCCTCGCTCACATAAACGAGTTCGTCGCCCTGCCCATTGCGGTAAAAAAAGTCGTCGCTCCGCTCGGGGTGGACCATCGACAGCCGCACGTCGGCATTGAACAGAATCGGCGTGCGTTCGAGCGTTGGGCTTTCCACGACCGGAAGCTCGCGCAGATGGAAATGCCGCATCCGCAAAGCTGGATCGGGATCGGGCTGGAGCTTCACCTCGCCGATCTTCCGCGTCGCCAACACCCGCGTCGGCGCGTGCCGGTGGTACAAGAGCGATGACGGCCCGGAAAAGCCGAGATTGCCCATCAGATGCTCACGATACAGCTCCCCGCTCGGCTGCCGGTAAACCGTGTGCCGCTTACGCGGAATTTCGCCGAGTGAGTGGTAGTAGGGCATGGGGTTAATGGGGGTTCGGGACCGGAAAGTTTTGCCGTTGGTTTTCGGTGCTCCAAAGGCGGAGGGCGGAAGGCGGGCGCTCGCGCGTTGCACCTCACCGACCAGCAATGTCTCATGCGCCAGCAATCCGCCCTCCGCCCTCGGCCTTCTACAAGTTTCCTCTCGCCTCTTGCTCCCGCTCCAGCGCCTCAAACAGCGACTTAAAATTTCCTTTGCCAAAACTGTCGGAGCCGCAGCGCTGGATGATTTCGTAAAACAGCGTGGGGCGGTCTTCGACGGGACGGGTGAAGATTTGCAGCAGATAGCCGTGCTCGTCGCGGTCGACCAAGATGTCCAGAGCCTTGATGATCTGATGATCCTCGGCAATCTCGCCGACACGATCCCAAACCAGATCGTAATACGTCTGCGGCACGCGCAAGAACTCCACCCCCGCGTCACGCAGCACCGAGACGGTTTGGATAATGTCGCGGGTGCTCAGCGCCACATGCTGCACGCCGGGACCGCGATTCCATTCCAAGTATTCGTCGATCTGGCTTTTGCGCTTGCCTGCGGCCGGCTCGTTGATCGGGAACTTGACGCCGGCCGGGCTGGCCATGACCTTGCTGCGCAGCGCCGTGTACTCGGTCGAGATATCTTTGTCGTCGAATGACATGAACTGGTGAAAGCCGAAGACGCGGTTGTAGTAGTCTACCCAGTCGTTCATGTTCTCGACATTGCCGACAATATGGTCGATCCGCTCCAGACCAAAGCTCGGCGCCGGCACGCGGCGCAATTGGTAGCCGGGCAGGAACTGCCCCCGGTAGTCGTCGAGCGAGATGAACGAGTGGAGCGTATCGCCGTAGGCCTGGATCTTCGCTCGCCGTACCCGTCCAAAGTCGTCGGTCATGTCATACGGCTCGCGGGCAACTTTGGCCCCGCGCGAAACCGCCTCTTGAAAACAGCGATCCACGTCGTCCACAAGAAAGGCAATATCGAGCACGCCGTCGCCGTGCAGGCGGTGATGCTCGCTCATCGGATCATCGGGCGAAAGCGGCGTGCTGACGACCAAGCGAATGTCCCCCTGGGCGAGCACGTAAGATGCCTGCGTTCGCAAACCCGTCTCGGGACCGGCGTAGGCAAGCTGCGAGTAGCCGAACGCCTTGCGATAGTAGTAGGCCGCCTGTTTGGCATTGCCCACCAATAGTTCGACGTGATGAACCGATTTGAGCGGCAACGCAGCACTGGCCATGCTTCATTCCTCCAAGCAGCTTCGAAAGCAAAGATTCGCCCCGCCGCTCCCGATCGACGCGCCGCGCGTTCGGCAGCAGCCCGAGTAATTCTAGGAGCGTTGTCGCGCGGTTCAACCGTCGCCGGCGCGGGTGCGGATGGGGTGGCGGGGGCGCACGCGAAGCGAAGCCCCCGAAGGCCAGCCGTCAGCAGCGCGCGTCCTTCCCGCGCAGGCGGGAATCCAGACCAAAACGTCTCGGGGGCTTCCGCTAGCGCGGTGCGCCCCCGCCACCCAATCGCGCAGAAAGCGAGCCGCTAAACTGCTATCACACCGCATCATAGGCGGCTTTCCCGGCATTGCGCTGCTGGATGCTCGGCGGCTAAAGCTTGCCGAAACAGGACTCGCCGCCATAAAGTTCAGTAGAGGTGCGGCCTGCTGGCCCGCCGAGCGAGCGTGAACGACCGCCAGGGGCGCGCCAGCATTGCCGCTGCTGATCCTGCTGCTCGGGAGGAGGTCGCTCATGCCCCACACGATCCACGTGCCGCTGGAAACGCCGGTGGCGGAACTGTTGGCCCGCGTCGGGATTCTGCCGGGCGCGAAGCAAGCGCCAGCCCATCTGGCACTCTTTATCGCCCAAGCCGATCGGGTGCTCGACCAGGTGCGGGGCGACGTGGCGGCGGGCGAACTTGACGCGAGCCGGGGCTACGAGTTTCAGCAGCTTTTGGTCGATGCCGCCGCGCGGGTGCTCTGCCATCCGATTGTCGCCAGCAACAACTATCTCGCCCGTTTCGCTCGCGGCGTGACCGAAGCGCAAGCCCGGCACGAGTGCCAGCAGTTCTCGATCTTCGCCCTCAACTTCGACGTCGCCCAGGCCAAGCTCGTCGCCAACGCGCCGACGCCCGAGGTGTACGAAGAACGGCTGCACGTGCTGCTCAACGAAAAGGGCATCCCTTACGAGAACGGATTCGAGGGGGCGCTGAGCGGCCGCTGGACGAACGAGACGGTCCATTTCACTTGGATGCGAAACATGGCCGAGGGGCTGGGACTCGCGTTCGAGGAAACCGGCAAAATCTGGCTCGGCACGCCCGGCACCGTCGCCTTTGTAAACGCCACGTTCAACCACTACGGCAGCGCCGATCTGAACATCGCCAGCGGCGCGGCCTTCGCCATCGAAAACTGGGCGGCCAATGCGCTCTGGAAACCGTGGATCGCCGGCATGCGGAAGCTTAACGCCACGCGCTCCAAATCGGTTAACCTCGGCTATCTCACCTATCACGACGCCGAGGAAGAACACCACTCGCAGGCGACGCTCGACGAACTCCTCGAAAACTTCGTCGAGCCGTGGTTCGATGCCGAGCGGTTTTTTGAAGGAGCCGAGCACATGCTCACCGACGGCGTTGAGGCCTACTACGCCTCGCAACTCGCCACGCTCCCCGACCGCGACGACACCTGGCCGCAACGGGCCTGCGAACCCCGCACGATCGACCCGAGCGAACTGCCGAGACTCGCCCCGGCGGCGGCGGTGGCAAGCTGATTCGCGGCTAGCGGTTAGCTACCCTGCTGGGGGCGCCGGAGAGCTTTCTGCACAAGCGGTTTCCGGCGAGCCGGCAGGCGGGTAGGGATAGCGCGTGACAGGACCTGTCTTTGGGTAAAGCAGGCGGTTTTTGCCGATTCCTGGCCTACCAAACTGCATCTGCCAGCGAGGGTTGACAGGCGATGCTTCTTGTGCGAAACTTTCGCCTACAAACAAATTCCGCCACCCCCTGGAGCCGTCCGGCGTGCCCCACTCGTACCGTCTCGACGACCAAATTGTGCTGGCACTGCGGCGAATCGCCCGGGCGACGGACTTGCGGTCGCGGGGGCTGATGCAGAGCCATGGGCTGACCGGGCCGCAGTTGACGACGCTTCAGACAATCGCCCGGCTACAGCCGGTCACGGCCGGCGCGGTGGCTCGGCAGATTCATCTGGGGCAGCCGACCTTGACCGGGGTGCTAAACCGGCTGGAACGGCAGGGGCTGGTGCAGCGCAGCCGTGGCGAGCGCGATCGCCGTGCCGTTGAACTGCGGCTGACGGCCGAAGGCGAGCGCGTGTTGCAGGCTGCTCCGTCGGTCTTGGAAGATAAATTTCAGCGGCGGCTAGCCGAGCTGAAACCTTGGGAACAAACGCAAATCCTGGCCACGCTGCAGCGGTTGGCGGCCATGATGGACGACGACGCAGGCAACGAGTCGCCGTTCCCGGTTGATCCGGCCCTGGCATTGGGTTTGCATACATCTGGCCGCACTGCTCAGGACGGAGCTTCGCCCTGGGCAGCGACGGTCGACTCAGGCGGAGACGAGGCCCCCTGCTCCCAACGCGAGGAGCGCGGGGGTGGCTGATGGTTTTTCTCAGCGTGAATGTCCTGAAACTCGACCTGCGGCTATCCCAAAGCATGAGATGCGATCGTGAGCCCTGCTGCTGAAGAAGCGCCATTTAGGCTCCGCTCTGCCAAGATTTTTTTTGCTCCGCACCCGCGGCAGCGTTTTCACTCTGCCGCCGCCTGTGGAGCGTGCCCGCCGCATCGCTCTGCGGCGCGTGTCAGGCTGCCGCCAGTGCGTCAGCTTGTCGCCGCGTCGGCGCTTTCTCTCGATATATCTGCCCAGTGCCGACTCTCGGCCGGGCTTCACGCTGGTTTCGCCCGCTGGGCTGAACCTCACTAGTCAGGAGTTCAAGAGACATGGTCCCGAAACGTCGCCAACGAATCATGATGATCTCGACCCACGGGTACGTGGCCGCCGAACCGGAGTTTGGCAAGCCCGATACGGGTGGGCAGGTCGTCTACGTGCTGGAACTTTCGCGGTGTCTGGCCCGGCTCGGCTACCAGGTCGATATTCTGACCCGCCGGTTTGAAGACCAGCCGGCCGTCGAGCGGCTGGCCGACCGGGTGCGCGTGCTGCGGTTCCCCTGCGGCGGGCGCGACTTCATTCCGAAGGAGACGCTCTGCGACTCGATTCCCGAGTGGGTCGAAAACGTCTCGCGGTACATCAAGCTCAAGGGCATCCAGTACACGTTCATCAATAGCCACTACTGGGACGCGGGGCTAGCCGGGCAAGCGCTCGCGAACCGGCACGGCGTTCCGCATTTGCATACGCCGCACTCGATCGGCGCGTGGAAGCGCGACAACATGGACGGCACGCCGGAGGAACTCGAAAAGAAGTACAACTTCCGCCGCCGCATCCGCGAGGAAAAAGTCGTCTACGACGAATGCGATCTCGTGATCGCCACCACGCCGACGCAGCGCGAGATTCTGCGGGCGACCGACTACGATGTGCCGCTGGAAAAAATTCGCGTCATCCCGCCGGGCTACGACGATCAGCGATTCTTCCCTGTCTCGCTGGCGACGCGCATGGCGCTGAAACAAGACCTGGACATGGAAGGGCCGATCGTACTGGCGCTCGGCCGCATTGCGAAGAACAAAGGCTACGATCTGCTGATCCGCTCGATGCCGGTGGTGTTTGAGCGCGTCAAGAACGCCCGTCTGCTGCTCGCCGTCGGCTCGACGCATCCGAGCGCCGAGGAGTCCGAGCAGGTCCGAGGGCTGCAAGATGTGGCGCGCGAGCTGGGTATCCTCGACCGGGTGATTTTCCGCGATTACATCAGCGACGAGCAACTGCCCGACTACTACCGCGCGGCCGATGTCTTTGCTCTTAGCAGCCGCTACGAGCCGTTCGGCATGACGGCCGTGGAAGCGATGGCCTGCGGCACGCCGACCGTGGTCACGACCGAGGGGGGACTATGGGAGCAAGTCACCTGGGGACTCGAAGCGCTGTACGCCAATCCGTTCGACCCGGAAGCATTCGGTCACACAATCGCGGCCGCGCTTTCCCACTCCCGCGTTTGGAATCAGCTTGCCAAGTACGGTTCGCAAAAGGCGCGCTCCCGCTTCACGTGGACCGGCATCGCGCAGCAACTGTTGAACGTGCTCGACACCACTGTCCCCATGTCTCATAAAGACACAGGGCTGCCAACCGTCGCTCCGCCCGACCATCTGACGGGAGAGATCTCCGAAACCGAGGAGGTCTGGTCGGCCGAAGTGTAGATGCCGCTTTCGCCAAGGACACGCTGCACAGGCGGGCGTCGATTTCGGCGCCCGCTTTTTTTTCGGCTTTGAGCCATTGTCATTCCCCTGGAGCATCCCTCCCGCCCTTGCGCCCTGGGCAAGCTGACCTTCTCACGGCCCCCACGGGGCGAGAAGAAGGAGGCCGCACCGCGGCGGCTCTGGCGGGGCGCGGTGCGGCCGGTTATGCTGGTCTTCCCGTTCTCTTTTACCTGGAGCAATGCTGTGCCTGCCCCCGATGTGGCTCTGCCTGATTTCTCGCGCGGAGAAGGTCTGTTGCCGGCGGTCGCCCAGGACGCCGAGACGGGCGAAGTGTTGATGCTCGCCTGGATGAACGCCGAGAGCTACGCCGAAACGCTCGCCA
>CAYZVT010000036.1:0-19183 GCA_964481585.1 uncultured Pirellulales bacterium | reverse complement strand
CCGTCAGAAGCCCGGCGCCCCCACGCGGGACGGGCAAGTTCCTCCCTTCGCCGGGAGGAGAGAAACCCTCGTCGTGCTCGACGGGGGCTTCCGCTGCGCGGTGCGCCCCCGCCACCCAATGCTTGAGCTACGACGCGGCGCTGCCGCGCTTGGGCGTGTTCGAGCAGCGATTCCCACTGCTTCAGTTGCGCGCTCGACTGATGGCTCGCGTGCAGATCAATCCACTGCTCGGCGGCTTGGCGAGCGGCATCCAAGTTCTGTAGATCGGTAAGATACGTCCCCTCGCCGCCGTCGGCCGCGCGAATTGTGACGCTATATGCGGCGCGGCGCACGGTCATCCCCAGCGTGCGGCGGCCGATTTGGTAGACGTAGCCGCGATAGGTGCATTCGCTAAAGGTCTGCACCCCCAGCGGGGGCACCGATTTGTGCTTGCCGAGCGGGTTTGCGCTGCGCCGGACATAGCGGTTGGCCGAGAACATATTTTTAGCGTCGTCCGATTCTCCGCCACACGCGGAGAAATCTCACCCGCGCCGCTACAACCGCCAAACTCGCCCCGGCTTACCCGTTGCCGCCATTGCCAAGGGCGGCGCGTTCGGTGAAGATTAGGGCATGTGGCAGGGCATCCGTGGACATGACGAGCTGGTGGAGCGGTTTCGGCAAGCGCTCGCCGCCGACCGGCTGGCGAGCACGTACCTCTTTGTGGGGCCGGCTGGCGTCGGCAAGCGGAGCTTCGCGCTGCAACTTGCCGGGGCGCTGCTCTGTCAAAACTGCCCCGACAGGCAACTTGAGATGTGCGGCCACTGCCAGTCGTGTAAGCTCCTTGCCGCCGGCAGCCATCCCGATCTGATCCTGGTCGGCCGGCCGCCCGACAAGAGTTTCATCCCGGTCGAGACGTTCATCGGCCCGCACGACCGGCGGATGCGCCAGGGGCTGTGCCATGACATCGGCATGAAGCCTTTTCTAGGTGGCCGCAAGGTGGCGGTGATCGACGATGCCGACGATTTGAACGTCGAAGGGGCCAACAGTCTGCTCAAAACGCTCGAAGAGCCTCCGCCCCGCTCGGTGCTGATCTTGATCGGCACGAGCGCCGCCCAGCAACTGCCGACGATCCGCTCGCGCTGTCAGATCATCCGCTTTCAGCCGCTCGCCGACGAAGTGCTTGTCGATCTGCTGCTGGAGTCGGAGAGCGTCGATAGCCGCGAGACGGCCGAGCGGCTCGTGCCGCTGAGCGAAGGGAGTCTCCAGCGGGCCTTGGAGTTTGCCGACCCGGAACTGGTGGAGTTTCGCGGCCGGCTGCTTGACCAGTTGAGTGGGCCCATCCTCGACAGTGTCCGTCTCGCCACGGCCATCAGCGCGCGCGTTGACGAAGCCGGCAAAGAAGCGCCGAAGCGCCGCATGCGGCTGCGGCAGATTCTCGGCTTCGCGGCCGACTTTTACCGCGCGGCGATGCGCGCCGCCAGTGGCGCCCCGCCCGGGACCGATCCGCTATTGCAGCGCGCGGCCGAAAAGGCACTCGCCGCCGGCGCTGCCGATCCCGAACGCCACGCCGCGGCGCTGGAGCGCTGTCTGCAAGCGCTGGAGCACGTCGATCGCAACCTGAACCAGTCGACGCTGATCGAATGCTGGCTCGACGACCTGGAGCAGATTGCCGAGACGGGCGTCCCCGTTCGCGGCAGTGCATGAGCACGCCAGACGCCGCGAATTTACGAGGCCCTTTCTCCTTGCACGGTCAGCACCAGCCGCCGGCCGCTGGCGTGGTTTCGGTGCTCGCAGAGATAAATGCCCTGCCAGGTGCCCAGCGCAAGGCGACCCTTGCGGATCGGCACCGAGAGCGAGCTTCCCAGCAGAGCCGACTTGACATGGGCCGGCATATCATCCGGGCCTTCGCAGGTATGCCGATAAGGGAAATCTTCCGGCGCGATCTTGGAGAGGGCCATTTCCAGGTCGCGGGGAACGTCGGGATCGGCATTTTCATTGATCGACAGCGAGGCCGAGGTGTGCTGCAAAAAGATGTGCAGCAGCCCCATTTCAAACTGCTCAAGCTCCGGCAGAGCGTCGACAATCTGATCGGTAATCAGATGGAACCCCCGCCGCGCGGCGCGGAGTTGTACCGTTCGTTGCGCCCAGGCCATAAAAGCTCTCCTCCCTCGAATCGCTGGCCGATACTGCTGTTTCCGGCTCGGCCCGTGCCGTTTTTCTTTTGCTGTCCCGAAGTTCAATAGCCCACGCGGCGGGCGCCGCGCTGGTTCGCGCCGCGCGCTCGCCAGCTATGGGTCTAGGAGAATGGGTAAACCGCCCTGGCGGGTCCAAAGCTAGCGGTGATAGGACAAAAATCTCTTTACGTCGCTAAATAACCGGCAAGGGCTTGACAGCCGATCTTCCCGATGAATAATCTTACAACTTCGATTTGGCACGGATACGTCCTGATCTGGGCCAAATCGGACGAAGACCGAAGCATGGATGCGACATCGGTACGCTTGAGCTTCTTGCCTCACCAATGACACACGCTGCGGCGCAGAGCCGCTCTCGAGTGGGGTTCTTCGATTCGCCGTCGAATCGAAAGTTGGTAGGGCGCTCACCCCTGTATCCAGTGCGAGGAGTAAGTACGTAAGATGTCCGAAGAAATCCAAAACGTGTTTGATGCCATCCTCAAGTACGGCCACGACGAAGATTTTGTGCCGGTGGAGGACGAGAAATTCGAGGCAACCAAATGCCCGGCCGGGTCGCGCGAAAAGCTCGACATTCTGGCCGAGCGCGTCCGTCGCGGACAACCGCTCTGGCACCCGGAAGACCGGGCCGATTATAGCGGTCTGACCGGCGCGGTGCGCCCCCGCGACTGAGCGACCGCCCAATCTGCGGTGCTCCAAAGACAAAGCTGCCGAATCGTTCGGCAGCTTTTTTATTGCGCGGATTTGCCGGATCCCGCCGGGCCGCCTAACGGGCGGCCGTCGCGGCCAACTCGGCGCGGAGTTGCTGGATCTGGTCGTAGCGCGCCTTGGCAGCGGTGGCTTCGTCGAGTTTGGCTTGCGCTTCGCCCGCCACGGTCAGCACCGGCTCCGCCGCGCTCCTTTTCTCGGCAAGCTGTTTTTCCGCTTCGGCCCTGCGCGGCGCGAGCCGCTCGATCTCGGCCTTCGCGGCGGCGGCTTGCGCGTCCAGCTGCTTCGTTTCTGCCGCCAGCTTTTCCGTGGCCTGTTTCAAAGCGGCGGCGGTGCGGCCGACTTGTCCTTGCGCTTCGGCAAGCTGTTTCTTGGCCTCGTCCACGCCACGCCCGGCCGTTTCCAATTCTCGCTTCGCGGCGGCGAGGGCTTCCTCGGCGTTCTGCTTTGCTTGCTCGGAGCGCTTGAGGGCTTCGCCCTGCGGTTCTTTATCCGCCGCCTGCTTTTCGGCGAGCGCCTTTTGCTGAGCGGCCTGCGCCGCCTTTGCCTTCTGTTCAGCGGTCTTCACCGCGTCGCGCCGCGCGGCAAGTTGCTTTTCCGCTTCGTTCAGTTGGGCCTGCAGCGGAGCTATCCGCGCCGAGGCTTCCGCATGCGTTTTTTCGGCAGCCGCTTTCGCCGCGGCAAGTTCCTTCTGCTTCGCCTCGGCAGCGGCGATTTTCTGCGTCATGGAGTCGGCTTGCGCGGCAATCTCCTGCACCGCTTTTTCGGCACGGGCAATTTCAGCGGCGGCCGCTTCCGCGCGCTTTTCCGCGACCGTGAACGCCTCACGCGCCGCTTTCAGCGCCGCCTCTAGTTCGCCGGGGAGTTTTTCCTGGGCAACCTTCTCCGCCGCGAGCGATTCCGCCCTTGCTTTCGCCGCCTTCGCTTGTTCGGCAGCCGACGGCTGCGCCGCACGTTTGTCGGCAAGTTGCTTCTCGGCTGCGGCCAGCGCAGCGGCTTGCTGCTCGCTTTCGGCTTTTAGCTTCTCAAGCGTCTGCTGCGCAGTCGCCACGGCGACCAGCGCCTCGCGCTGCGCGGACTCGGCGGCGGCAAGTTCCTCCCTCGCCTGCTTCTGAGCGGCTGCGACATCGGCCAGTGTTTTTGCCGCGCTGGTTTGGGCCGCAGCGGCTTCTTCGCCTTTCTTCCGCGCCGCTTCCTGCTCCTGGAGCAGTTTGTCGACCGCCTCTTGAGCCGCCGGCTTTTCCCCCTCCGTCGCCGCAGCGAGCTTTTCCTGCGCCGGCTTGAGTTGCTCGGCGAGAGTTTGGAGTTGCTTGGCGATCTCTGCGAGCGCCGCGTCGGCCTGCTTCGCCGCTTCGCGTGCCTGCGCCACGCGCGGGCCTGCCTCCTCGATCTCCCGCTTCTTCTGGGCGATCGTCCCTTCGGCGGCGGCCTGTTTTTGCTGGGCTTGTTGGAGCGCTGCCTCGGTCTGTTGGATTTGGTTGCGCCGCTGCTCCTGGGCGGACTTTTTCTGTTGCACGTCCTTCTCCAGCGCCGCCAGCGTCTCCTGAGCCTGCGCGGCAGCTTGCTCGGCGGACTGCGCGGCCACTTCGGCTGCGGCCAGTTGCCTTTCGAGCGTGGGCGGGTTGGCGGCAAAGCTGCGCAGCTCTTTCGCCCCCTCGATCTGCCATTGCCGCACGCTGCCGGTCCAGTCGCCGGCGATGACCGTCTTTCCGTCGTGTCCGAATCGAGCGTGCAGCGCCAGCCCTGGGAGGGTGGGGAACTCCACAAGCTGCTTGCCGCCGCCGTCCCAGACGCGCACGCGCTTGTCGCGTCCAGCGCTTACGATTCGGCCGTCGTGGGCGTAGTGCAGCGAGAGGACGCCACCGTGCGATCGCCAGCTTTTGATGTTCTTGCCATCGACCATTTCCCACAGCTTCACCTCGCCGTCTTCGCTGCCGCTGGCGAGCATGTTGGAGTCGCCGCGCCAGCTGACGGCGCCGATCTCGCCCTTGTGGCCTTGCAGGTTGAGGTACTCGCGGCCGGTTCCGGCTTCCCAGACGAACAGCCCCGCGCTGCGGTCGGCTGTCGCCAGCAGGACGCCGTCGGGACTGAACTCGATTGCCGTTACCCAATCGGTGTGTTTCGTCAGTTCGTAGACGAGCGATGCGTCGGCGGTGGAATAGACGCGGACGATCCGCTTCGGTCCGCCGAGCGCAATGAGCGAATGATCGCTGTTGATGTCGGCGGCGAGCACCACGTCAAGTTCATCGCCGACGGTCACGATGCGACGGCCCGTTTTCACATCGAACAGAGCGACCTTGCCCTGCTGCGCCGCGTGGCCTCCGCCGACAAGCAGCAGCGAGCCGCTGCGGCTGAAGCGGAGCACGTGGGGCATTCCCTCGGGAAACGGCAGCACGCCGAGCAACTCGCCCGTCTCGCTATGGTAGAGCGAGACTTGAAACGGCCCCGCCACGGCGACGAGCGGCGCCCAGGGACTGGTGGCCAAAGCCGTGATCGCGCCGGCGCGGGGCGTGTAGAGGACCGGCGCATGGCCGACCGCTTCGGGCATCGGCGGCGGACCTTCGGGCTTGCCGGTCGAGGCGGATAGCTCCAGCGCGTAGCTCGGCTTCTTGATGACCTTGGCGACAGAGCCGGAGTTTTCCAACGCGCCGGCGTCGATCCACTTTTGAATCAGCGCAAGCTGGTCGCCGGGCAGCTTGTCCTTGTTCGGCGGCATTTCCGGCGTGTCCTCGTGATTGACGAGGTGCCACAGCCGCGAACTCGCCGAGTCGCCGACTTCGACCACCGCGCCGCTTGCCCCGCCGGTCATCGTGCCGGCGAACGAGTCGAGCACCAGATCGCCTTTGCGGTCGCTCTGGTTGTGACACGCGAAGCAATGCTGGCGGAAGATCGGCTGAACGTGATCGGCGTAGGTGATTTTTTCCGGCTCGGCCGCTTGGGCCTGCAAGCTGCCCAGCAGAAGCAGCGTTACCGCGCCGGCGGAGAAAGGCAGCCGGATGGAGGGGAAAATCATCGGCAGGGTCGCCCGGTCGAGGTGTGCTAGTGGTTGAACAGAAACTCGCGCGAGTTCAGCAGCGCCCAAAAGATGTCGTGCAGCCCGGCGATGTCGTCATTGGATTTCGGCAGCAGGCCGTCGAAGCGCTGCATTTCTTCGATCGTGGGCTTGCGCGTGAGGCAGCGAATGTAGAGTGCTTCGAGCACCTGAGGCGGCGTCAGGCCCTCTTTGACCATCTCCTCCACGAGCTTGCCTTGCGCGATCTTGCGTTCCACTGTGTCGCCATTGAGCAGATGGAGGGCCTGCGAAAGCGTGGGATCGGTGTTGGCTTCGCAAGCGCAAACCGTCTCGCGCGGCGCGCGGCCGAAGGTGGTCAGAAAGTAGTTCGTTGTCTTGCCGTCGGCAATTTGCACGGCTCGCGCCCCCAGCGGCAGCCCCTTGAACTTTTCCTTCGTTCCCGTCACCTGATTGATGCAGTCAAGCAGGCTTTCGGCCCCGATGCGGCGGATGTTGCCGTGGGCGAAGTTCAGCTCATCCGTTTCGTTGCTGGCGTTGCGCTGCGTCGAACGCTGATAGGTGTTCGAGTTGCAGATGTCGCGGACGAGCCGCTTGAAATCGTAGTTGTACTCGACCAGCTTATCGCCGAGCGCCTCGAACAGTTCGGGATTGCTCGGCGGGTTGCTCACGCGAATGTCGTCCACCGGCTCGACAATGCCGATGCCAAAAAAATGTTCCCAGACGCGGTTCGCCACGCTCGGCGCGAAGTACGGGTTGTCGGGCGAGGTGAGCCACTCGGCGAGCACCGCACGGCGATCCTGGTCCTTCACGTCCGGCGTCGCGCCGCCGAGGAACTTGGGCGGCATCACGCGGCCACTGACCGGATGCCTCACGTCGCCGCCGCCGCGATTGAAGATGATCGTCTCGCGGTAGTCCTCCCCTTCTTTACGGCCAATCTGCGCGAAGAACGCGGCGAAGCTGTAATAGTCGTCCATTGTCCAGCGGTCGAACGGATGGTTGTGGCACTGCGCGCATTGGGTGCGAATGCCCAAAAACACCTGGGCGACGTTCTCGGCCACTTTGAGCGTGTTGCGTTCGACCTGGTAAAAGTTTGTCTGCGGCGCGGTGAAGGTTCCACCGCTGGAGCTAATGAGCTCGCGCACGAGTTGGTCGAGCGGCACGTTTTCCGCCAGACGGCTCGTGAGCCAGTTGGAGTACAAGAACATCTGTTTGTAGGCGATCTGCGGCCCAGTCTTGACCATCAGCAACTGCGACCACTTCATGGCCCAAATCTCGGAAAATTCTTTCCGCTGGAGCAAGCGGTCGATCAGCTTGCTCCGCTTGTTCGGGTCGCCATCGCTGATGAACGCGACGTGTTCTTCCGGCGTGGGCAGCAGCCCGGTAATGTCGAGCGTCACGCGGCGGAGGAAAACTTCGTCGCTGCAAATCTCGCTCGGCTCGATGCGCAGCTTGCGGAGCTTGGCGCCCACCAGCTCATCAATATAGTTGGCCGGCTTCTCTTGCGGAGGTTGATAATTAAGATCACGGGGGAGCACGAGCACCTGCGAGCCGACCGTAAAGTTGTCGAAGCGGGCCATCACAAACGCTTCGCCCCGTGCCCCGGCCGTCACGAGACCCTCTTCGCTGATCGTGGCCGAGTTGTCGTTGTTGCTCATAAAGACGGCCAGATCGGTCACGTCGCGGCTGCGGCCGTCGGAGTAGTACGCGCGGACGACAAACCGCTGCTGCGCGCCTTTGCCTTCGAGCACTGCCTGGCCGGGATAGAGGTCGATGCCGGTGACGGTCGGCACGTCCTGCACGTCTTGCGGCGCGCCGGCTTGGAGCCAAGCGAGGAGCGTCCGATAATAATCGCTGTCGGCGTCGAACCGTTTGCCGCCGGTGTGCGGGACCGCGCCGGTCACCTTCTCCATGAGCAGGCTCTTGCGCGGCAGCGCCAGATTGAGCCGCCGTGTCGCTTGTTCGCGCGTCACACGAAAGTAGTCGCCGTCGGGGTCATAGCCAAAGAGCGAGAGCCGAAAACCGTCTTTGCCGCGTGCGGCTCCGTGGCAGCTTCCCGTGTTGCAGCCGGCGCGCATGAAGACCGGCATCACGTCGAGCTTGAAGCTCACCGGCCGCGTCACGCCGGCCTCCTTGACTTCGACCGCCGCCTCGCACTTGAGGGCCGCGAACGAGACGCTCAGCGTGGTCTTCCCGTCGGCGGCGGGCAGCAGCCGCTGGTTTTGGAGCTTGGCGATAGCTGGATCGGCGAGCGACAGCTTGGCCTCGGCGGTCACGTCCTGTGTCACGCCATCGGCGCGGGTGGCAACCACGACGAGCCGCTGTTGGTCCTGCTGGGTTGTCAGATCAATTGCGGGCGGGAAGATTTTTAGGCTCACCCATTGGGACTCTGCGCTAGCGGCGGAAGCCCAACTGGAAGCGGCCAGCAGCGCACCGACGAGGACGAAGCTCGGTTTCGCTTTCATCGCGTTTGCTCCTAATGGTTCGACGCTACGCTGCACGCGCTTTGCGGGCCGAAAGTGGCTAGTTCGCCTGGTTCTGTTGCCGGAGTTGTTCGAGCCGCGAGAGCGGCTGGGCCGGCTGCTTCGCCGCGACGGGCTGCGGCTGGGACTGCGCGGCCGGTTTGGTTTCCGCCTTCTTGGGCGGCAGAGGTTTGTCGATGCGCAGTTCGACGCCCGAGAAGGTCTGCGTCACCGGCTCGCCCTCGATCTGAAAGACGGCGCGGCAGACGAGCGAGGTGTGCCGCCCTGGCCGCGCATCGGCGGCTATCTTGAGCGGGAACTGAAGCTCGCCGCTGGTTTTGTCGATTTCCGCCGGTTCGGTCGTCACGCCGCCGGGAAGGCCGACCAGTTCGACTTTCGCCTTGCCGGCAAACTCCTTGAGTTGCTCGATCTGGACGGCAAGCTCCGTTTCTTTTCCCTGCTCGGCGGCGGCCTTTTGGAACTGGAACGCAAAGTAGGGAGCCGTCACCTCCAGCGGAAAGATTTGCGAGCAGACGCGCACCAGTCCGCCGTTCACGCGGGCCTGCGCGAGCACGACGAGCTGCGCGACCTCGGTGGCCGCGTTGCCGTTGGCGGTGAGCGGGATTTCCGCTTCCGTCTGATCCGGGGCAATCGTCACCGCGCCGGAGGAGGAGACGCCCGGCGGATTTTCGAGCAGCCGCAGCGAAATCGGCTCCTTGAAGTCGCCGCTCCGCTTCGCCACGACTTTCAGATTCATCGAGCCGCTTTGCACCAGCGGCGCGCGGGGGGCGACGACCTCGATTGAAAATGGCACCGGCTCGGTGACGACCACCGGCAGCCGCTCGCCCCAATAGCTCCACACGTCCCGGTTGTTTTGCCCCAGCACGAGCCAGTGCTGTTGGCGGAAGTGGCCTTCGACATTTACCTTTTCGTCGGTCGGTTTCAACACCAGCGGGACAATCGCCCCCGACAGCGGCGCATCGTCGGCCGCGCTGAGGACAACCGGCACCGTGCTGCGAGCTGCGGGCATGGGGACCGTGTGCAGCGTCACGCCCGGCGGCAACTCGGGGAGTTCCAATTGCAACGCGCCGCCGAAATTACGCCGCTGGGCGCTCACCAGAATCGTGGTGCGGTTGCCGCGCGGGACTTCCGGCAGCACCGCGCGATAGCGGTCAAACTCGGTGATGCTGACATTTAGCTCGGGCGTAACCGGCGTGACTTCCACGCGATAAACATAATCGGCTCCGCCGGCCTCCAAATGGTCGGTAACGGCCACGTAGTAATCATCGTCCTCGGGGGCGCTAAAGCGAAGATACGAATCCGGCTCGCCGCTGTCGTCATCATTGAAGGCGGCACGCCCCTTCCCGTTGCGGTAGATCGCCAACGTCGCGTCGAGCGGCGTGCGCAGCGAGCGGGCGTAAACGCGGAAGTCGTACTGCTCGCCCTTCTTCAGGGAAATCCGAAAGTAGTCCACATCGCCGGTCGTCTGAATGATGCCGTTGAGCGCCGCCGGAGCTTGGGCCGCGGTGGCGGCTTTTTGTTCGTCGTTCGGCTCCGCTTCCAAGATGTTCGTCAGATCGCTCAGGCGAATCGGATTGGGCGACGGCGCCGCTGCCTGCTCGTCCTGGCGCAACAGCCCCGCGTCGGGCGTCTGAGGCAGCGTGACCTGCTGGCGGTGCTCGCCCCGCGGATCGCCCAGCCAGCGAACTTCGAGCGTCTCGCCCGGCTTTCCCCCGGCCGGGTAGACGGCGGTCGGTCGCGGAAACCGCCCCACATGCAGCCGGTACACCGAATCATTGCTTCCCTGGTATGCCGACTCACGGACTTCAATGACGTAGCGGCCATCTTCTGGGGCAACGATCGAGCAGAGGCCGTCCTGCCGCAGCAGAGCCGAATCGTCGCTTGTTGCCAGCTCGAACCGCCGGGGGTCGAGAATGGCGATGTAGGGATCAAAAAACGTGCGGCCGAGCCGCAGCGCTTCGATCTCGCAGGAGATGCGTTCTCCCTTCTTCGCCTCGACGACAAAGTAGTCGACATCTTCGTTCTGAACGACGCCGTTGACGACGGCGCCAAGGGCGATGCTCTGCGGACTGTCGAACTCGCTATTCGGCTCTTGTTCCTGCGTCTCGGGGAGCGCGCCCACGGCGAAGGTCACGACATTGCTCACGCCGCTGGCGGTGCGCAGCCAAAGGGCGTGCATGCCGAGCCGGCAATTCTGGGCGATTGCCAGTCGGGCGTGTACCGCTTCCCCTTTTTTCGCCTCCAGGCTGAGGACTTTGAGGCCCGGCTCGTCAAAAAGCAGTTCGGCCGCGTCGGCCAAGCGCTGACCGTTGAGCACGACGTCGACTTCGGTGCCGCGCTGGCCGCCCGGCGGGCTGAGGCGCGCAAGACGCGGCTCGCTGGCCACGGCGGCAGCCGACAGCAGCGCCCCTAGAACAATCAGTCCGCCAACGCGGGAGCAAGAAATCATCGCGCGCATGACCTCGTAAGGTGGGATTAGCGATGGGTGGCGAGGGCGCACCGCAACGCGGATGCCCTCGTCGAGCAACAAGAAGGCCGGGACTTGCCGGTGGTTCGTGGAAGCCTCAGGCTCAGGGGTGCCATAAGTTGCCCTTCGCGCTCGGGGGGCGTCCTTTTCATGCCGAACCATGTCCACCGGGGGCTTCCGCTCTCGCGGCGCGCCCCCGTCCCCCCTGCTACCGCTTACGCCAGCAGGGCCTGCCGCACCTTGCCGCCATCGATAATTTCGATCGGGCGCGCGCCGGGGGACATCAGTTCTTTGTCGGCGATGATTCCCAACTGGTAGTAGACGGTCGTCGCCAAGTCGGCCGGGCCGATCTCGTCGCGCTCCGGCTCGGAGGCCGTCGCGTTGGAGGCTCCATAGACGAGGCCGCGCTGGATGCCACCGCCGGCGAGTACGACGCTAAAGACCTTCGCCCAATGGTCGCGGCCGGAGTTGCTGTTGATTTTGGGCGTGCGGCCGAACTCGCTGGACACCATCACCAGCGTCGAGTCGAGCAGCCCCTGGTTGTCGAGATCTTCAATCAGCGTAGCAAAGGCTTGGTCGAAGCTGGGCATCTGCCGCTTCATGGCTGTCGTAATGTTGCTGTGATGGTCCCAGCCGCCATAGGTGAGCGAGACGAACCGCACGCCCGCCGCGACCAAGCGGCGCGCCATGAGCATCCGCTGCCCGGCTTGGTTGCGGCCGTACTGGTCGCGGAGCTTCGCCGGCTCGGCGTCGATGTTGAAGGCGTCGCGCGCCTTTTGCGAGCTAATCAAGCTGTAGGCGCGCTGGTAAAAGGTGTTCATCGCGCCGAGCTTGTCCGACTTTTCCTTCTGCATGAAGTGCTCGTTGACCGCTTCGAGCGCCGAGCGGCGACGGGCGAAACGCTGATCGTCGACGTGCTTCGGCAGCGTCAGGTCGCGCACCTTGAAACCGCCGCTGGCCGGATCGGCTCCAAGGCTGAACGGCGCGAAAGAAGCGCTCAAGAAGCCCGTCCCGGCGTATTCGTTCGGCTGATTGGGGATGCAGACGTAGGCCGGCAGATTGTTGCGCGGACCGAATTCGTGGCTGACGACGCTCCCCATGCTCGGAAAGACCAGAGCCGGGTTCGGCCGATAGCCGGTGAACATGTTGTGCGTCCCCCGCTCATGCGCCGCCTCGCCGTGCGACATCGAGCGAATGACGGTGATCTTATCGGCGATGTTGGCCGTGTGCGGCAATAGCTCGCTGAACTGCTCGCCGGCGATCTTCGTTTTGATTGGTTTCAGGTCGCCGCGATACTCGATCGGCGCGTACGGCTTCGGGTCGAACGACTCCTGTTGGGCAAGTCCGCCGGGCAGGAAGATGTGGATGACGCTCTTGGCCTTGCCCTCGAAGTTTTCGTACTGCTTCTGCGCGGCCTGGGCCTGCTGAAGCTGTAAGAAATCGCCGAGGCTCAGCCCCAGCCCCGTGAGCGCGCCGACGGTCAAGAAGTCACGACGGCTCCGCATGCGATTGCGACGGATCATCGGCAGAATCTCCTGTCCTGGCGAAGCGTCGGCGCGGCGTTGGAAAACGTGCGACTAGGCGCTTCGGGTACCCGAGGGATGAAAACTTCCGCCCGGAGGACGGGCGGCCGCAGGTCGTTCTATCTGCCAAACGGGCCGCACTCGCGTGGCGGCTGCGGATGGTGGAGGAAGGAAGGTCGCAGGCGTGGTCGGAGATGGTGCCAGCATTCTTCGCCAGCATCGCTGACGTTAACATTTTTAAATGAATTGTCAAAGTAATTCCTTTCACACGCGGCGAATCAGCGCCCGCTTATGCGTCCGAACCCATTGCCGGAAAAGCCATTGCAAAATTCTGACGTTTTTTCTCGGCTCCCAATCGGCCATCCTGGCGGCAGGGGCGAGGGCACTCTGCGAACGCGGAACGCCGACGCCGAGCAAGCCCACGTCTTCCCGCGCCGACGGAATCTAGACCGTGAACGTTCGCAATCGGATTCCAGCCTGCGCGGGAAGGATGCGTCTGCGCGCACCGGGGGCTGTCGCGGTGCGCCCCCGCCACCCGCCAGGCTGGCACAAATTGCACTAGAAACGGTGTGGGCGCACGAAAAAAGGCGTGTGACGGAGGGAGGCTTCCGTCACACGCCTCGTTTGAACTATCGACCGAGAAGGGGCTGGCCGAGCGCGGCTTTAGGCGACGCGGGCGTCAATGACCACCTGCTCCAGCGCGGCTTCCGCCGCCGGCTGCGGCTCTAGCTCGTCGCGGAGCACCAGCACGTCGGGCGGCGCTTCAATGCCCAGACGCACCTTGTCGCCCGAGACCCGCACCACAGTCACCACAATGGAGTCGCCCAGCCGGATGCGCTGAGCCTCCTTCCGAGAAAGTACGAGCATAGAAACCTCCGTGTATGCTGCTCTGCCGTGAACGTGTAATTATGTACACCCAAGGATGCCGGCCTGTCAAGAACATTCGGCCTCGGATTTCCCTACGACAACGGGTTCTGCTCAAAGCGCGAGTCAGAAACGCCGGTGCTGCTGCGGTTTGCGTGGGGATCGGGCGACGGAAGTTTTTCTTGAAGGCGAGGGCCTTTATCCTGCCAGGGCGTGTTAGGTGGCGACACAGTCGAGGCTCGGAGCGGCCACCAGTTGCGTCTTGTGAAAACGCGCCCCGCCCGAGCCGTAAAACAAAAGCATATTGCCGTCCGTCTCCCAGATGGCCGTGACGCGAACGCTGCGCGGGCCATACAGGCAGTAGAAGATGCCGCACGGCCGGCCCCCCCGGATCAAAATCCGTTCGATCAGTGGGAACGCCCCTGGCACCAGTTGTTCGTGGTCGCATAACGTTTCGTTGACAAAATTCCGCAGGTCCTCAAGATCATGAATCTCGCGGGAACAGGTCAACATGTGAGGCTCGGTCCTCCTTGATAAGCACGCAGGGCTGCAAAGATGCAGCCGCAGGGCGGATGAGCAAAACTAGGATGAATGCCAACAGATTATGCTATCGGCACTCTAGGGGATCTACTTCGCCGCAGATAAAATAAAAAGTCTTTAACGCCGCGGCGGCGGCAACGCGGCGCACGCGCAATCGGCAATCTTTTCGAGCGAGTGCCGATGCATGGCGGGGCGCACCGCAGCTAGCCGTCAGCCATCAGCGATCCAGCGTCGGGTGGCGGGGGCGCACCGCGAAGAGCGGAAGCCCCCGGCCGTTTTGGTCTGGATTCCCGCCTGCGCGGGAAGGACGCTATTGCGCGATGGGTGGCCGTGAGTCGAGCGCTACGGCTTTTGTTGGCTATAGGCCTCGAAGACTTCGGCGACGCGGCCTTCTTCGGTGTCGCCCTGGTGAAGCAGTACGCGGTAGCGGAGCGTCAGTGTCTCGCCCGGCTGAAGCGTAACCGCGCCGCTCGCTTTCTTTCCGCCGCTAAAGGCTTTGGTGCCAAACGGGTTGGCCGCAAAGAGGCCGTACGTCCGCACGTGCCAGTGGGTCGGGAAGCCGTAGCTGCTGGGGTGATTGAGAATCGCGATCCCGAGCCGTTCGCCTTCGACGGGACCGTAGTAATCGACCCATTCGGCGGGCTGGCCCCAGGCGTCTTCGTTCGTTTGGCCACGGCTGTTGACGATCTTGCCGCCCGGCTCCGCTTCAACCTTCATCGTGCCCGCCACGCGCACGCCGAACGAGCCTTCTTTCGTATCGCCAAGCATAACCGGCCCCTCGGTCGCCTTGAGCACCACTTCTACGTCGATCCAACGCGCCTTGTCGTCGGCTCCGAACGTGAAGGTCCGCTCGTCCTCCAGAACCTTGGTTTTCAGGTCGGGCGACATCCAGTCATTGCGGGTGACGATCACCGCCTGCTCGCCGCCGGCGAGCTTTTCAAAGCTGCGGTGGACGATTTTGCCGGCCTTTTCGTCAGGTCGATCGACCCAAAAGTCGATGTGGTTCACCTCGCCGTGGGTGAACCAGAGCGAGCGGTGCCAAGGGTGGTCTTGCTTTTCGCCTGCTTGCCCCGACTTCATGGGAAAGGCGCGCGTCATCGGCTTGTTCGTCGGCCCCATGATCGGCCAAAGTGCCGGCCGCGTGCCCGATTTGGTCAGGTACTCGGTAAAAAGCTGCCCATCGACTCGGACCACCGCCCCTTGCTCCGTCCGTTCGACGGTGAACTCGGCGGCTTGGCAGGCGAAAGGCGAGAGCAGTAGGGCGACCAGGAGCGAAGCACGAATCATGCAAAAATCCTCATGCGGAGATCAAGCAGCCAGTGAGCCAATGCACCCCATGCTAATCGCTGGGTCGGGCAATTGCCAGCTTGCAGGTGCGCTCGGCGGCAGGGCGCGGAGGAGGATGGCTGCCCCGCAAAGTTCTAAAAGATCCCGGCTCCGAAGCCGCCTTCTTCCTCCGAGGGGCCGCTGCCGGTGGGGCCGCCCTCGCGGCGCTGGCTCGTTTCGTCTCGTGGGCGGTGGCTCCCGCCGCCCCCGCCTTGCCGGCCGTGCTGGTGCGGCGGCCTTGGCTCTGGACGTGGAGGCTGGACCTGGGCGTGTTGATCGGCCGCTTTGCGCGGGGACGATTCGCTGTCGACATCGACGTCAAAATCATCGTAGCGGGACACATAGTCCGGCTGTTTGGCCCGTTCTTGCTCAAGCTGATATTCTTCGATCACGCGATTTTGAATCATTTCGCGACAAGCCGAATTGATCGGATGGGCAATATCGGCGTAGAGCTTCGCCCGTCCTTCGGAGTCCTTAATCGCCCGATCCTCCTTCAGCCGCGTGCCGCACTGGTTGCAGTACGCCGCCCGAAGATGGTTCTTGCAGCCACATTGCGGACAGTGGGAAGTGAGTTTACGGCTAGGCATGGCGACAAACGGGCCGCTTGCCCCCTCGATGATCTTCAGATCCCGAATGACAAAGCAGTCATCGAACGTAATGGAACAGAATGCCTGCAGTCGTTCACTGCTCTCTTCCATGAGTTTGATGCGCACCTCGGTGATTTCCACAGTGTTCTCCTTGACTCGTTAGCAGCTTTTTGCGGCAAAGACGCTCCCCAGCGACCGAGCACGCAATTGGCTTGCCACACGCCGGGCGTGTGCCGCGTTGTGGCAGAGGCCAAAGTAGCTGGTTCCGCTTCCGCTCATCTGGTGCCCCAGGCAATCGAGCCGGTTGAACTCTTGCCGCAGCCGCTCGACCCACGGGCACAGCCGCTCGGCCGGCGCCTGTAGGCGGTTGTGCAATAATTGTCCCACCCGCGCCGCATTTCCGCTTCCCAGGGCGTCCACCAGAGGCCCAAGCGACCGTGGCTCGGTGGGCACCTGGCAGCGTGCGAAGACGGCAGCCGTCTGGAGGCCGACCGGCGGTCGCACGACCACCACATGCAGCGACCGTGCTCCCGGCACCGGCTGCACGTGTTCTCCCCGCCCCCGACAGATCGCCGCCCCCGCCGTGAGGAAAAACGGCACGTCACTCCCTAACTCCGCCGCGAGAGCCGTCAGGGCCGAGGTCGGCCAGCGCAGGCCCCAAGCGGCGTTGGCAGCCACCAGGGCGGCTGCCGCGTCGCTCGACCCGCCCCCCAATCCAGCCGCCGAAGGAATGCGCTTCACCAGTCGCAGCGCGGCTCCGTTGCGAAGACCCGCCCGCGACCGAAGAAGCTCGACCGCCCGAACGGCCAGGTTGTCGCTTCCGGTCGGAAGATCTCCGAACTGGCCAGCAGCGGCTTGCTCGCCGGCTGCCCAGCTACACGTCAAACCAATCCGTTCGGTAGGATCTGGGCGAAACGCCAAGGTGTCGAAGCGGTCGATCGGCACCATGAGCGTCTCAATCTCATGAAAGCCGTCGTCGCGCCGCGCCAAGATCTCCAGTAGCAGATTCAGTTTGGCCGGGGCATGAACGTGCCACGTCGTCCCCGACCGCGTGGCCTCCATGAAGCGCCTCTCTCGCGCGAAGATCGTTGCCGGCTGGCTCCACAGACTTAGGACGAAAGGCATGGGTGCTGCGGGCCGCCGGCTGCCCGCCACCGTGACGGGCGAACTTGCCCGCGCAAAGTTTCGCAATTCTATCGCCGCCCAAAAACAGGGTCAACCAGATGCTACTGCTAGCATCGCCTGGGGCAAAAAGCCGAACGCGTCGCTTCCAGATGAGCTATCTTTGATCTGCCGCTTCCCGCCACGATCCCCCCGCTGTTCCCCCGCTGACAATCGAACTTCAGCGTGTCGTGCTGTCAGGCCGCCCGCTACAATGCGGCGGTTCCGGTTTCCCAAGTGTCTTCTGCTCCGTGGTCCTACGCCATGCCTCGCCTCCGCTTGCAAGATGATCTCAAGAATATTGGCCGCGGCGTGCTGATGGGTGGCGCCGACATCATTCCCGGTGTTTCGGGCGGCACGGTCGCGCTGATCCTTGGCATTTATGAGAAACTGATCGCGGCAATCAGTCATTTTGACACACAACTGCTTCACCATCTCCGCGCGCGGCGTTGGCGCAGCGCCGCCGAGCATGTGGATTTGCGTTTTCTCCTCGCCCTCGGTGCCGGCATCGTGCTGGGCATCGGCGGGTTGGCCTCGACGATGCACTACTTGCTCGATCACCACGCGACGCTCACCTGGGCCTTTTTCTTCGGGCTGATTCTCGGATCGAGTTGGCTGGTGGCGCGTCTGGTCCCTTCCTGGTCGCCGGCCACCGGCGTTGCCGCGCTGCTGGGAACGGCCTTCGCTTTCTGGCTCGTCGGACAACTGCCGACCACCGCGCCGGAGGGCAATTGGTACATCTTCCTGTGCGGCTGCATCGCCATTTGCGCGATGATCCTGCCCGGCATCAGCGGCGCGTTCATTCTCGTCCTCTTGGGGATGTACTTTCCCATCACCGGCATTTTGAAAAACGCGCTCCACGGAGACGTGACGCCGCAGGGCTTGGCCGCCATCGCCGTGTTTGTGACCGGCTGCGCCATCGGACTGTTGAGCTTCTGCAAGTTCCTCCGCTGGCTGCTCGACCGACACGAAGCGCTGACGATGGCCACGCTCGGCGGCTTTATGATCGGGTCGCTGCGCAAGATTTGGCCCTTCAAAGAAGACGCCACCACGATCGAACACTTGCAGCGCCTCGGCTTGCCGAGCGAGAAGATCGCCGCGTTTGAGGCCGGTCCGCAAGAGCTGGACCTCAAATACCGACTGTTTGAAAACACCTGGCCCGAGCAATGGACAGGCGACGTTGCACTTGCCGTCGGGCTTATCGCCGCTGGTGTCGTGCTGGTGCTGCTGCTCGACTACGTCTCGCGTGCTCCGCAGCAGTTGGCAGCCGACGGAACTTCGAAAGTGCGCTAGCCGCGCTGCTGGTCGAGCACTTCTTTCGCCTGCGCGCAAATGTCGGCGTGGACCTCCTCGACGGGACGGTCGGCGCGAACGACGCGGATCTGCGGATTCTTCGCCGCTTCGCTCAAAAAGCCGCTTCGCAACCGGCTGCGAAACTCGCTCCCCTGTTGCTCCATGCGATCCGGCTCGCGCTCGATGCGGGCTGTCGCCTCATCGTGCGGCATGTCGAGCAAGAATGTCAGGTCGGGGATGATTCCGTCCGTGGCGATCGCGCCGATCTGCCATATCGTGTCCACATCCAGCCTCCCGGCATGCCCTTGATAGACCACGTTGGCAAGTAGATAGCGGTCCGACACCACGACTTTACCGGCCGCGAGCGCGGGACGGATGACTTCCTCCACCAGTTGAGCGCGCGCGGCCATGTAGAGCAGCATTTCGCTGCGGCGACTGATCGGTGTTGCGGAATCGACCGCCAGCAGCACTTGTCGAATCCGCTCCCCCAGCGGCGTGCTCCCCGGATCACGGCACACGACCACCTCGTAGCCGAGCGAGCGCAGCCACGCGCAGAACCGCTCGATTTGCGTCGTCTTGCCGACCCCATCGACGCCGTCAAAGGAAAAGAACATTTTTTTGTCGAGCCTAAGTTCAAGAGCAGGAAGCGGTTCACCGCGCCGCGCTCCAATCAGACCAATCGGGCAGAGGCTTTGAAAGTCCTAACCGCGGAAATTTTTCGGCACGCGGAGCTTGGCGGCGTCCATTTCCCCGTCATTGCCGCGCAGGCGGGAGCCTAGCGATCAGCGGTCAGCAAAACACGTCCTTCCCGCGCAGGCGGGAATCTAGAGAGTAATCTTCACATCGCTATAGCGCCAGAGCGGCTAGCCGGCCTGGAGGCCGCGGGCGAAAAGAACCTAAACGCACGCGAGAAGGGAAAGGAGAGACGCGCTATTTCCCAATCCACCATTCACCATTCAAAATCCCCCGTCCCTCATCCCCCGTGCCCCGTCCCGCAGCCCGCAGCCCGCCTCCCTCAACCCGCCTCCCGCATCCCTCAACCCGCATCCCTCG
>CAYZVT010000035.1:0-19390 GCA_964481585.1 uncultured Pirellulales bacterium | reverse complement strand
AGCCCCCGACGCCTAGCGCAAGGCCGCCGTCCGCTTTCCGCCCTCCGCCCTCCACTTTCCGCCCTCCGCTTTCTCGCGCTTCGGGGGCTTCCGCTCCTCGCGGTGCGCCCCCGCCACCCGTCGGTGAAGCGATGTCCTAGCGCTGCTTGTCCGCCACGCCGGTAAAGATGCTTCCCCAGGTAATGGGCTGCGCGAGCGCCGTGTAGAGCCGCTGCAAGTAGCGGCGGCGTGGGATTTCGCTTGCGCCTAGGCTCGCGGTGTGCTCGGTGCGCTGCTGGATGTCGAACAGCAGGTAGCCGCGCGCCCGCAGATGGGCCACCAGATGCGCCAGCGCCACCTTCGAGGCGTCGCGGACGCGGTAGAACATCGACTCCCCAGCGAAAAACGCCCCGAGCGCCACGCCGTAGGTTCCGCCGGCAAGCTGCCCCTCGTGCCAGGCCTCGACGCTATGCGCGTAGCCGAGCCGGTGTAGTTCCAGATACGCCCGCTCAAGCTGGGGCGTGATCCAGGTGCCCTCGGTGCGATCTTGCGCGGAGGCGCAGCCGCGAATAACGCCGGCGAAGTCGCGGTCGCAGGTGACGGAGAACTTGCCGCTGCGAAGCGTGCGCTGCAAACGCCGCGAGACGTGGAACCGGTCGAGTTCGATCACCGCGCGCGGATCGGGCGACCACCAAGCAAGCAGCATCTCGTCGTCGAACACCGGCCAAGGAAAGATGCCGTGCCGGTAGGCGTCGAGCAGCCAGTCGGGTGCGAGTTTTCCGCCCACACACAGCAGACCTTCCTCGCCCGCGAGTTCCGCAGGAGGAAAGTAGCGCGACGGAGCGACGGGCAACATAGGGGGCGAAGCGGTAGCAGTGGGGACCGAAGGAGAAACCTGCTCTTATCATACCTTCACGCGCGGACGCCGCCCAGCGCGGCCCCCGGCAGCCAATCCGGCTGGCGTTCCGGCCCTTGCCGTGCAGCGCAGTCAGAAAAAGGGGCCGGCCGGGCCGCAAGAGCATGGCATGGCAGTTGCACGCAGAAGAAGGGCATCGCGCGCGTGCCGCGCCCTTGGATGGCTTGGTGGCGCACGGCGCACCGCGCTAGCGGAAGCCCCCGAGGGTAGATGTTGAATGTTGGATATAAGAGGTTGGGCGGCGAGCGATGGGCCGCGCGGCGGAAAGCGATCGCTTGCACGGCAAGAGCCGCTATAATGGACGCACCTTGAGCTTCGTTTTTTGCGCAGGATCGGCCCACGATGGAAGAACCCAAGCCAGCAGGTTACGCCCGCGAGGATTATTCGCCGCGGGATCATTACACTACGCCCGCTCCGCCGCCCGCCCGCGCGCAGCCGGTCTACGCCGAGCAGGCGCGGCTGTCGCGCTTGCTGTGGGTGCTGGCACTTCTGGCGGTGTTGCTGCTGGGGCCGATGGTCGTACAGCGTTTTCAGTACGCCTACACCTATGGCCGCGAGCGCGCACGCGTGCAGGCGGCGACCGAAGGGCTTGAGGAGTTGGAACTAACCGCCCTGGGAACCGCTTCGCGGCTCGTCGCCCAGAAGGTCGGCCCGAGCGTCGTGAACATTCGCACCGTGCAACTTCTCGACCGCCGCAATGCGAGCGACGAGTGGTCGTTTTTGCTGCCGCGCCGCGCCGCCCAAGGCCAAGGTTCGGGCGTGATTATCGACGAGGACGGCTACATCGTGACCAATTCGCACGTGATCTCCGGTGCGTCGCAAATCGCCGTGCAATTGAGCGACGGCCGGGAAGTGCCGGCCCGCGTTGTGGGGGCCGATGTGCTGACCGACATCGCCGTTCTGAAGATCGAAGCCGATCGGCTCAGCGCGGCCAGTTGGGGAGAAAGCGATCAACTCGAAGTGGGCGACATGGTCTGGGCGCTCGGCAGCCCGTATGGGCTGGAGCGCACCGTCACGTTCGGAATTGTCAGCGCCAAGGGCCGGCGCGGCGTGACCCAGCGGCAGAGCTTGTACCAAGAGTTCCTGCAAACCGACGCGGCGGTCAATCCCGGCAATAGCGGCGGGCCGCTGGTCAACATTGCGGGTCGAGTGGTCGGGATCAACACCGCCATCGTCGGCCCGGCATACCAGGGCATCAGCTTCGCCATTCCCAGCGCGATTGCGCGGGAGGTGTACCTTAAGCTCAAAGAAACCGGCCAGGTCGCGCGCGGCTGGCTCGGCGTCGAGCTGCGCGAGCTAACGCCCGAGTTGGCGCGGCAGCTTGGCCTGGAAGTCGCCGCAGGCGTGCTGGTCGGGGGCGTGATTCCCGATTCGCCCGCGATGGATGCCGGGTTACAGCCGGGAGACGTGATCGTCGCCTGGGACGGTCAGCCCACGCCGACGCCGCTGACACTTAGCCGGCTGGTGGCCGGAACCGAAATCGGCGCCCGCGTGCCGGTCAGCATCTGGCGCGAGGGCGAAGAAATGGCACTTGAGGTACGCGTCGGACAACGTCCTGACTGACGCGCCGAAGCCGGCCAAACACCGAACCGACCCCGTCGGAGGAGGTCCAGAAGTGGCGGCAATTTGCATGGCGGCTCTCCTGTTGGCAGCCACACCGAGCGATGGCTCATCTTCGGACTACCCGGCATCGCCCTCCGTGCGCCGCAATGCCCAAGACCTGCGCCGCGAAGTATCCGAACAGTTACGGCGCGAAGCGCGGAGCGAGGGAGCGGAGAATGAAACGGCCGTTCGCGCGCTGGTCGAGTTGCATCACGCGCTGCAACAGGACCGTACGCTCGCTGCCTCGGAGCGGACGCGGCTGACCGGCAAGATTCGCAGCCGACTGCTCCGCGTGAGCCGCCGGTTGTCTACGGCTGACGATCCGCGAGCAAGTGCCGGACAAGCGCTCGCAGCGTCCGGCGCCGGCGGTGGGCGGGCTGCCGACGACCACGGGCCGGAGTTGGTCGAACTGATTCAAACCGTCATCGCCCCCCAAAGCTGGGACATCAACGGCGGCCCCGGTGCCATCTACTATTACCGGCCGCTGCGGGCACTCGTGATCCGGCAGACCGACGAAGTCCACGGCCAGATTGGCGATGTGCTGGGCCAAATGCGCCCTTAGCCGCGCCGCCTTCTCCTTGTATTTTGCCAGGCAACGAGCTTTGGCTTCCCGACCCGCCCCGGCTCTGGTCCTCCCCGCTCTGGCGTTATAACCCCCGTCGGCGGCAACGCCGGCTCGCCGGCAATGCCGATCCCGCCCCTGGGGCGGTCGTCGTGCCGCTGGGCCATGACGTACAATAGATATGCTGGACGGCTGCGCGGCGGGCGGAGATACGATAGTTGTAAACCGGTCAGGGGGATTGGGCGGAACGGCGATGGCGGAGCACTTGAGGGATCAAATTCGCACGACCGCCTTTGCGTTTCGCGGTTACAACGTCACCAATCTGGGACGCAGTCCCGAGCTACTTGCCCACCCGGCCTATGGGGCGACGGTTCGTCGCCGGCTCGACGAAGCGAGCGGCATCGTGGGCGATGTGCTGGGCAAGAAGGTCTGTCTCGCGCAGCGAGTCGAGCGCCGCGAAGAAACCGACCTCGACAGCTATAGCGAAGCGATTGCCCTGATCGTCGCGATGGAAGTGGCGCAGATCGAACTGCTCGAACAGTTCCACGGCATCCGGTACGCCGATGCGAGGCTCGCCTTCGGCTATAGTCTCGGCGAGCTTTCGGCGCTCTCCTGCGGCGGGGTCGTCCCGATGGCCGAAGTGCTGGTTCCGCCGCTGGCGATGTCGCCCGACTGCGCGCGCCTGGCCCGCGATGTGAAGCTGGGCGTGCTGTTCTCGCGCGGGCCGGCGCTGAATCTCGACAACGTGCAGCGGCTCTGCCTGCGCGTGAATCAGCAGGGGCAGGGAGTGATGGGCATCTCGTCGATTCTCTCGCCCAACTCGGTGCTGATCCTCGGACAGCAAGATACGCTGGAGCGCTTTCAAGCGCAGATGCACGTACTGCTGCATCCGCGCGTGCATCTGCGCATCAACCCGCATCACTGGCCGCCGCTGCACACGCCGATCATGTGGCAGTGCGCGATTCCCAACCGCGCCGCCCGATTGATGCACACGCTACAAGGCGGCTTCGTGCCTCCCCAGCCGCCGGTCGTTTCGCTGGTGACGGGCAAAATCAGCTACAACGACTTTAACTTCCGCGAGCTGATGCACCGCTGGGTCGACCACCCGCAGCGGCTCTGGGACGCCGTCTATGAGGTACTCGCCTCCGGCGCGGAAACGATCGTCCATGTTGGGCCTGAGCCAAATTTAATTCCCGCCACCTTCCGTCGGCTGAGCGAGAATGTCCGCGCGCAGGCGGCAAATCATTCGCTCAGCCGCTGGGGCCTGCGCGCCATGTCGCACATGATCCGCCGCCCCTGGCTCGCGGCGGTCATGGCCTCGCGCGCCGCGCTGCTTCGCGCGCCGCTAGTGCGGCACATCATCCTTGAGGACTGGTTGCTCCAGCAGCACGTCGAGTAACGGCGCTGTCGCAGGAATGAAATCTGCGGCCCGTCTTGCGATCCGGCCTTAGCTTGTTCGCCAAAGCCGCCGTTTTCTCTCGATGTTCTTACACTTCGGCAAGCACCTACTGCCGCAGCAGTTAACTGCGCGGCGCCCGCTTCGCGGCATGACGACGATCGAAGCCGATCGGAAAACTGGCACTCCGAATTGGAGAAAACCACACGCTTATTAGGTGGTTGAAGGCCCGTGCGTGCCGTTGTTACCATCTGCGGCGTAGCCGAACCTGCTGAATCGTGGGGTGGCTTTCGCAAGGAAAGAAACCATGCACCGGATGCGCAAGACCTACCTGGCTCTGGTGGTGATGCTCACGCTCTCCGCCGCGCCTGCCCAGGCGGCGATTTTCACTTGGCTCGACTACGCCGACTTCCAGCCTCGTCTCGACCAACTGGCAAACAGCGCCGGCGTTACGCCTTTTTCAGCGGCGGAGACGGCCGAGCTGAGCAGCCGACTTCAACAGGGGCTAGAAACGATCTACTCGCCTTTTGACATTACCTTCACCACGACGCAGCCGGCGGCCCCGTACGAAACGATTCGCTTCGGCGCGACGGGGGCCTTCGGATTGCTCGGCGAGGCGGATCGCATCGACTACCGCAACGATGCGCACACGGATGTCGCGCAGGTCTTCACCGCCAACTTTGGCTTCATCCTCGATGAGTTCACCGGCAGCACCAACCGTAGCGAGCAGCTTCGGCAAATCGCCCAGGCGCTGACCGGCACCGCCGCGCACGAGTTCGGCCACAATCTCGGCCTCATGCACGAGGATTCCTACGGCGAGGTCGCCTACAGCGGGATTGCCGGTGTGGCCAGCACGGGAGGACAGCAGAACCAGTACCTCATGGCCAGTTCCCAGACGGGCTTGACGGAACTGCAGCGAGAAACGGAGCGAACGCTCAACGCGCGGGCGCTCGTCAAACTCGAATACGCCGCAGGGCTGTTGTCCGCGACGCCTGAGTCGGTCGTCGAGCAGACCACCAGCCACAACACGCTCGCCACGGCTCAGCCGGTCGCGTTTACGCCGATGACCGTGACCGAACTCGAAGCGGCGAATATTATCGGCAACCTCGCACTTGGCAACGAGATCGACTGGTACTTGTTTGAAGCGCTGGCCGATACGCTGCTTTCCGCCGATGTGATTTCGGAGGAAATCTTTTTCGACTCGGTCGATACGATCATCTCGCTTTACGGCATCGACGGCACGACGCTGCTGGCGAAGAATGACGATACGCGGTTCGACGCAGCGCTCTTTGGCGTCGGCCCACTGGAGACGCGCGACTCGGCTTTTTTCAACGTCCTGCTTCCCGCCACCGGCACCTATTTTTTGAAGGTCGAAAGCTACGCCGGCACGGTCGGCGATTACGAACTGCTCCTGACGGCGGCCGTGCCCGAGTCGATCGACGACGGAGGCGGGGGCGAAGGGGGCGGCGACAATCTGGTGCATTCGCCCGAGCCGAGCAGCACGCTGCTCACGGCGGCTCTGGGATTAACTGCAATCCTGGCCGGCATCCGCCGCCGCCGGCGCTAGCGCCCAGCTTGGGTGGCGGGGCGCACGGCGAGAGCGGAAGCCCCCGACGCCCGGGATGAGGTACTGGCCTCTTGTAAACTACCCGCTGCCGTTAAATGTGACGCGCTCTAATGGGCCGCTTCGGCCCCCTGCGGCGCACCTGACGACTCGACCGGCAACTCATAACACGCAGCTTCTTCCGCATTGCGCACCAAGAGCAGATTGCCAGAGAGCGCCGGATTATTCCAGGTCTTTCCCTCCAGCGCGTCGAACTCGGCCAGCTCGCGGTACGCTTCGGGCGTGGCCTCAACGAGTGCGAGCTTGCCCTGTTCGCTCGTAACGAGCAGCAGGTCGTCGACGAGCAGCACTTGTCCATGACCATACCGCCCGCGCTTCCACATGCGTTTGCCTCGGTCGAGGTCAAGGCATTCGAGCACGCCGTCGCTCAGCCCATACGCATAGCCGTCGCGGATGACCACGTTGGTCAGCTTCGTGCGTAGCAGGCGAGCCTCGGCCCAGAGCGTCTCGGTGGAAAACGTGCCGTCGGCGTCGCGGTGGACTTGCACGAGTTGCGAACCGATGCCGTAGCCTTTGGAGAGCAAGATTCGGTTGCCGTCGAGCGGGACGGGCTGCGAGGTGCTGGCGTTGGCGTCGCTACTGCCTGGCCACTCGTGCCGAAAGAGAATCTGGCCGTCGTCGAGCCGATGCGAGACGAGCCAGTCTTGGTTCACGGTGAGCACCTGCCGGACGCCGTGCAACTCGGCCAGCACAGGCGAGGCGTAGCTCACCTGATCGTCGCCCGCGGCCCACACGAGTTTGCCGGTGTCTTTGTCATAGGCCACGAGCGAATGGCCCGGCCCGCCAGCCGGCACGATCACCCGTTGGTCCACAACGAGCGGCGAACTGCTGCGGCCCCAGTTGACCTGTTGGCCGCCGGTTTCCTCGATCACGTTATGTGACCAAAGCACTTCGCCCGTTGCGCCATCGAGGCAATTCAGCAAGCCGTCCGCGCCGAGCGTGTAGATTTTGCCATCCACAACCGTCGGCGTGGCGCGCGGACCATCGCCGCCGACGACGGAAGTGAATCGGCCCGGATCGGCGTGCGCCCAAAGAATCTTGCCGGTGCGCAAATCATAAGCGGTAACCAGCGCCTGCTCGCCGCGTTGTTCTTGCGTCACGGCATGATCGCCGACGATGGCAAAGGCGGACCAACCCGCGCCGATCTCGCGTTTCCAGAGCAGCTTGGGCGGGCGCTGGTTCCAGTCCGTCGCCAGCTTGGGGCCGGCAAGCGTTGCTCGCCGGCTGGGGCCGAGGAATTGGGGATAATCGTGCTCGGTGGTTACGGAGAAGTAGCGGGCGGACCCAGGGGCCTCACTGGTCGCGACAGGCAGCTTGAGTTGCCGATCGGCTTCGGTAGTCCAGCGGTAGGACAATCGCGGGATCATATCGCCGCTGACGCCATCGATGCGAAAGATCGCCGCCGCCCCGAGCAGCAGAACGACCGTCACAATCGCAACGCCGCGTCGCAAGCCCCAGCGAACCGGCGCACGTGCGACGAACCAACACCAAACCATAATCATCGCGAAGCCGAGCGTCGAAAAGCTCGCCAGGTTGCGCAGCCCTGGATCTAGGTGGTCCACAAGCTGCAAAATGGCGAAGGCCACGAGCGCCACGGCCGCCAGGAGCCACAAAACGATCGACAGCGAGAGGCGAACGCGCCGCTTGTTTGCCGGGGCCGCCGCGCCGTCGGATTCGGAAGTCATCGAAACGCCACTCCGTTGAAGTTCGAGCTTGCTCCCCTAAAACTGCCGGTATCGTAGCGCAGGCGAGCGAGCCGGACAAGGCGAACTCGCCGTGGCAGCTTGCTGCCCGGCGGCAGGGGGACGTAAAATAGACGAATCTGCCACACAGAAAGACACTCACCTCGCGATGAATCACTCCTCCAGCACCCTGACCGGGCAAACCGCCGTCGTGACCGGCTCCTCCAGCGGAATCGGCCGCGCGATCGCCCTCCATTTGGCCGAGGCCGGCGCGGCCGTGGTGATCCACGCCCGCGCGTCGCAGACGGCTGCCGAACAGGTCGCCGCCGAGATTCGCCAGCGCGGCGGAACGGCCCAAGTGCTGCTCGCCGACGTGGCCGAGCCGGCCGCGCGCCAGCGGCTGGTCGAACAGGCCTGGGCGTGGCGGCCGGTCGACATCTGGATCAACAACGCCGGTGCCGATGTCCTGACCGGCGAGGCCGCAAGCTGGGCATTCGAGCAAAAACTCGCCCATCTGTGGAGCGTGGACGTACAGGGGACAATTTTTCTTTCGCGCGCCGTCGGCCAGCGCATGCAGGCCCGGGGCCGAGGCTCGATCCTCAATATCAGTTGGGACCAAGCCGAAGTGGGCATGGCGGGCGATAGCGGCGAGATGTTCGCCGCCACGAAAGGGGCAGTCGCCGCTTTCAGCCGCAGCCTCGCCAAATCGCTTGCTCCGCAGGTTCGTGTCAACTGCGTCGCGCCGGGCTGGATTCGCACCGCCTGGGGCGAGCAGGCGTCCGACTATTGGCAGCAGCGGGCTGAGCGGGAAACGCTGCTCGGGCGCTGGGGCACGCCGGAAGATATTGCCCGCGTCTGCCGCTTCCTCGCCTCCCCCGAGGCCGAGTACGTCAACGGACAGGTGCTGGCGGTCAACGGCGGATTCAAAACGGCTCAGCAGCGAGACGCCTAGCCGAAACTCTCGTCTGTGGGCGAACTCCTTCATGCCGCGCGAGCATATCCACTTTGTCACCGGGAAGCTGGCCGAGCACGCGCTGCGCCGCGTGGTGGGCGAGTTGGCCTCGCAGGTCGGCTTTGACTACTCGATCGACGTGCTGCCAATCACGGTTGCCGCGCTGATTACGCCCGACTGGGCGGCGAAGCGCATCAGCCCGCCTCCGGCGGCGACGCGGATCATGGTGCCCGGCTACTGTTCGGGCGATCTGGGGACGCTTGAAGCAAAGTTCGGCTTGCCGGTGGTGCGCGGGCCGCGCGATCTGCGCAATCTGCCCGACCAGTTCGGCCGGCGTCGTAACGCCGACGACTACGGGGCGCATGACATCGAAATCCTTGCCGAGATCAACCACGCCCCGCGCTGGGAGCGTCAAGCACTTCTAGACGAAGCCGACCGGCTTCGCGCGGCGGGGGCCGATCTCATCGACATCGGCTGCAACCCCGGCGAGGTGTGGGCGGAAGTCGGCGCGGCGGTGCGGGCCTTGCGCGATGCCGGGCATCGCGTTTCAATCGACAGCCTACAACCGGCCGAAATCGAACGCGCCGTGCGGGCCGGGGCCGAGCTGGTGCTTTCGGTCAATAGCTCGAATCGCCATGCGGCGGCGGACTGGGGCTGCGAGGTCGTGGTCATCCCCGACGTGCCGGCGACGCTCGAAGGACTGGACGAGACAATCGAACAACTTGCGGCGGCGAACGTGCCGCTGCGGATCGACCCGGTGCTCGAACCGATCGGCCTCGGGGTTGCCGCCAGCTTCGCACGCTATCTCCACGTCCGCGAGCGCTATCCCGATGCCGAAATGATGATGGGCATCGGCAACATCACGGAACTAACGGACGCCGATTCGGCCGGGCTGAACGTGCTGCTGCTCGGATTTTGCCAGGAGCTTGGCGTTCGTAGTGTCCTCACGACGCAGGTGATTAATTGGGCACGCACGAGCGTCGCCGAATGCGATCTTGCGCGGCGGCTTGTGCACTACGCCCATTGCAACCGTTCGCTACCGAAGCACGTCGAGCCACGGTTGGTCATGCTCCGCGACCCGAAAGTCACCGAGCCGAGCCGCGAGGATCTCGATCAGTTGGCGGCGAATCTGAAAGACAACAACTACCGCCTCTTTACGCAAGCGGGCGAGGTCCATCTGGTATCGCGCGGTCTGCACCTCTCGGACGCCGATCCGTTTCTGCTGTTCGATCAGCTTCTCGCAACCCAGCCGACGAACGTCGACGCCGGGCACGCCTTCTATCTTGGCTACGAGATGTGCAAAGCGCTGACCGCGCTGACGTTGAGCAAGCAGTACCAGCAGGACGAGGCGCTCGACTGGGGCTTTTTGACGCGCGAGGAAGCCTTTCACCGGCTCGCCCGCACCAGGCCCCGCACGCCGCCGGCGGGCGAAAGCGATCAGGGGGACGCATGACGCGCACGGGCGACAAGGCAGCAATGCTCCCGATTGCCGAGGAACTGCGGCCCGCGCCGGCGGTCGAGGAGGTCTTTTTGCGCCTGGCCGCGCGGCCGCACTGCATCTTTTTTGACAGCGCACTTTACGATCCGAAATTGGGCCGGTACTCGTTCATCGCGGCCGATCCCTTCGCCTTTGTCCAGGCCACGCTCGCGGACGCCGATCCGCTCGCGCGATTGGCGACCGAGATGGCTAGGCTCTCAGCAACGTCTCGGGAGGATCTGCCGCCGTTTCAGGGGGGCGCGGCGGGGCTGCTGGGTTACGATTTGGGACGCAGCTTGGAACGGCTTCCCGCGCCGGCAGTCGATGAGTTTCAAGTGCCGGTGCTCGCGGTGGGGCTGTATGATGTCGTCGTGGCGTTCGACCATCTTGAGCAGCGCGCGTGGATTGTCTCGCAAGGGCTGCCCGAGACGGAGCCGGCACGGCGCGCCGCGCGCGCGGCGCAGCGGTTGAATCAGGTCAAGGACTGGCTCCTCGCGCCGCCCGCTTCGCTGCCGAAACGTCGTGCGTGTGTGCCGATCCCGGCAGAGGCGCTCGCGCCGCAGTACGCGGTGTCGCACGATTCGAAGCTGACGAGCAATTTTTCGCGCGATGCTTATCTTGAGGCGGTGCGGAAAGCGATCGAATACGTTCACGCGGGCGATATTTTTCAGGTCAATCTCGCCCAACGCTTGCTCTTTCCGGCCGAGGATGAGGCCGCGCGGCTCTATCTCCGCTTGCGGCGGCGGAATGCGGCGACATTTGCCGGATATTTTGACCTGGGTGCGTTTCAGCTTTGTAGTGCTTCGCCCGAGCGATTTTTGCAGGTGCGCGGCCGACAAGTGGAAGCACGGCCGATCAAAGGGACGCGTGCTCGCACGATGCAGACCGAGGCCAGCTTGTTCGCGGGCGACGATCTGCGGCGGAGCGAGAAGGACCGCGCGGAAAACGTGATGATCGTCGACCTGCTGCGCAACGACCTGTCGCGCGTCTGTCGGCCCGAAAGCGTGCGGGTGACGCAGCTTTGCGAACTCGAACGTTACGCCTATGTGCAGCACCTTGTTTCGGTCGTGCAGGGGACGCTCCGCCAGAGGTGCTCGCCGCTCGATTTGCTGCGCGCGGCGTTCCCCGGCGGGTCGGTTACCGGAGCGCCGAAGGTGCGGGCGATGGAGATTATTGCCGAACTAGAGCCGACGGCGCGCGGGCCGTATTGCGGCTCGCTCGGCTATCTTGGCTTTGACGGCACGCTCGACACGAGTATCCTGATTAGAACAATCACCGCCGGTCGCGGCTGGTGGCAACTGCCGGTCGGCGGCGGCATCGTCGCCCAAAGCAGCCCCCCGCGCGAATACGAAGAAACCTGGCACAAAGCCGAGGGCATGCTGCGAGCGCTGCGGTAGCGCGAGCGTCACTGCCGCGCTGGCGGGAAGCTAGGGGTGAGGGACGAGGGGGGAGGGACGAGGGGTGGCGGGGGCGCACCGCGAGAGCGGAAGCCCCCGTGCATGACCGCTGATTGCTGACCGCTGATTGCTGACCGCTGACTGCTGAGAGCTAGCTTCAAAGTGGTGCCCTCACAAGGGACCGACTCCTGATTTTACCATGCTATTGCTCATCGACAATTACGACAGCTTTGTCTACAACCTGGCTCGCTACTTCGAGCGATTGGGACAGGAGACGGTCGTGGTGCGCAACGACGCGATTAGCGTGGCGGAGGCTCGCGCGCTGCGGCCCGAGGCGATCGTGCTTTCGCCTGGACCGTGTACGCCCGATGAGGCGGGCTGCTCGCTCGCTATGGTGCGCGAGCTTTACCATGAGGTGCCGCTATTGGGCGTGTGCCTGGGGCATCAGGCGATTGCCCAAGCGCTTGGCGCGCAAGTCGTCCGAGCCAGCGAGCCGATGCATGGCCGCACGTCGCTGGTCGAGCACAAGGGCCGGGGCGTGTTTGAGGGCGTGCTAAGCCCGATGACCGTCTGCCGGTATCACTCGCTTGTGGTGCAGGAGGACTCGCTGCCGGCCGAATTGGAGGTAACTGCCCGCGCGAGCGATGGGGCGATCATGGCCTTGCAGCACGTCGCGCTGCCGGTCGTGGGCGTGCAGTTTCACCCGGAGTCGATTTTGACCGATGCCGGGTATCCGCTGCTGGCGAATTTTTTGAAGCTGGCCGGGCTTCACGCTGGCGCTCGTCGTCTCACGATCGCCGACGAGCGCGACGAGCCTCGCCCGCCGCGCGTCGATCTGCCGACGGTGCCGGTCACTTTCTAAAGCGAGGAGAGCTTGTTGGAGACGCGCGGCCGGATTTTGGAAGGAATCGTGACGACGCTCAACGCCGACGGCTCGGTGAACATCTCGCCGATGGGGCCGATCGTCGATGAGGCGATGAGGCATCTGCGGCTGCGACCCTATCAGACTTCGACCACCTACAAGAACTTGAAGCGCAGCGGCGAAGGCGTGCTGCACGTCACCGACGATGTGGAGCTACTCGCGCGGGCGGCGGTTGGTCAGCCGGAGCCGATGCCGCTGCTTCTGCCGGCCGAGCACGTTCAGGGGAAAATCTTGGCCGGCGCGTGCCGCTGGTACGAATTTCGCGTCACGCGGCTCAACGATTCGCAAGAACGGACAGAGATCGAGGCCGAAGTCGTAGGGCAGGGGCGGCTGCGCGATTTCTTTGGGTTCAACCGAGCGATGCACGCCGTCGTGGAGGCCGCGATTCTCGCCACGCGCGTGCGGTGGCTTCCGGCGGAGACGATTCGTGGCGAGCTGGAGCGGCTAGCGGTGCCGGTGGAAAAGACGGCGGGAGAGTGCGAGCGCCGTGCGTTTGCCTTTCTCCAGCAGTACGTGGACGAGCAACTAAACCGCAGGCAGAGCTAACCGAGCCGACCATGCCGACCTGGGTCAAAGTCACCGCCGCCAGCCGCCTGCACTTCGGCATGGTTTCCTTTGGTCAGCCGAACCTGCGGCAGTTCGGCGGCGTCGGCGTGATGGTCGACGCGCCGAGTCTGATGATGCGGCTGACCGACGCCAGCGACACCTTTACTGTCTCAGGCCCACACGCCGCGCGGGTCGAAGCGTTCGCGCGGCAGGTGAGCGCCGCATTCGGAAACGCCGAGCCGCCGCCGTTCAGGATTGAAGTAACCTCCGCTCCGCCAGAGCACGCCGGGCTGGGGCTGGGGACGGCACTGGGGCTGTCGGTTGCGGTGGGACTGAGCGTGCTTGTGCAGCGGCCGGAGAAAGACCCGGCCATGCTGGCGCGTTACGCGGGACGCGGGCAGCGGTCGGCGGTCGGCACGTATGGCTTCGCCCGGGGCGGGCTGATCGTGGAGGCGGGAAAGCTCGCCGCTGATGAACTCTCGCCGCTTGTCTCGCGCGTCGAACTTCCGGCCCCCTGGCGGTTTGTGCTGCTCACCCCGCCGAGCGGAGCAGGGCTGTCAGGCAGCGACGAGCAGCAAGCCTTTCGCGCGCTCCCGCCGGTGCCACGCGAGACGACCGACGCGCTTTGCCGGGAGACGCTGTTGCATCTGGTGCCGGCGGCGCGCGAAGGGCGGTTTGAGGAGTTTAGCGCCAGCCTCTATCGCTACGGGCACCTAGCCGGTAGTTGCTTCGCCTCCGTGCAGGGCGGCCCCTACGCCAGCCCGCGCTTGCAACAGCTTGTCGATCTGCTGCGGAGCGAAGGGATCGAGGGGGTCGGGCAATCGTCGTGGGGGCCAACGCTCTTTGCGCTGCTGCCCGATCAAGATCAGGCCGAGACGCTCGCTGCCGATCTGCGCACGCGCGAGGCGACGCGCGATTTGCAACTGACGATCGCCGCGCCGCAGAATCGTGGCGCCGACGTGGTGGTGGCGGTGGACTAGGCGGGACCGGCGAGCGTTGCTCGCCGGCTATACGGGACGCGCGCTAGAGCAGTCCGTAGGCGGTGAGCGTTTTGCGGAGCTTGGCTTCTTCGGCTTCGTTGAGGGGGGTCATCGGCATCCGCAATTCGCCCCGGTCGCGGCCGAGCATCTTCATCGCCGCCTTGATTGGGATGGGATTGGTTGTCAGCCCGAGCATGTCACGGCAGAGCGGGAAGAGTTTTAGATGTAGCCGGCGTGCTTCTGCCACGTTGCCCGCGTCGAAGGCGGTGACGAGGGCGAGCAGGTCTTGCGGCACGATGTTCCCGACGACCGAAATCACGCCCCGCCCGCCGACGGCCAACAGCGGCAGCGTGAGGCTGTCATCGCCGCTCAAGAGCGTGAGATTCGTGTTAGCGACGATCTGCGAGGCTTGATCGAGCGAGCCGGTGGCCTCTTTGACCATCGTGATGTTTTCCAGTTCGGCGAGACGGATGATCGTCTCCGGCTCGATGTTTTTTGCCGTGCGGCCGGGAATATTGTAGACGCAGATCGGCAGGTCGCACTGCTCGGCGAGCGCCTTGTAGTGTTCGTAAAAGCCCTGCTGCGTCGGCTTGTTGTAATACGGAGCGACGACCAGCGCGGCATCGGCCCCGGCGCGGGCGGCCCATTGGGTAAGCCGCAGCGCTTCGGCAGTGCTGTTCGAGCCGGTGCCGGCCATGACCTTCACGCGCCCGGCAGCGGCTTCGACGACGGCGGCGATCGTCCGCTCGTGCTCCTCGTGCGAGAGCGTGGGCGACTCGCCGGTGGTGCCGACCGGGCAAAGACAGGTCGTGCCCGAAACGATCTGGAACTCGACCTGGTCGCGGAGTGTCTCGTAGTCTACCTCTCCATCCTTGAAAGGCGTGACGAGAGCCACCGACAGCCCGGCGAACGCTTCCCCTTTGGTGGTCATAACCGCTCGCTACTTCCCTGATAAACGGAAATCGGAAAAGGACGCATCATAAGAAAGTTTTGCCGACGGTGCAAATGAGGGCGGATGGTGGATGGTGGATGGTGGATGGTGGATGGTGGATGGTGGATGGTGGATGGTGGATCGGAAAGATGCTGGCTGCAGCCGCCAGGCCGGCTTTCCGCTTTCCGCTTTCCGCTTTCCGCTTTTATTTTTCCGCCCTCCGCCTTTCAGGAAACAAGTCGCTTCATTTCTCTTACGGCTTGTTCCATGCCGACCATGATCGCGCGGGCCACGATGCTATGGCCGATGTTGAGTTCGTGCATGCCGGGCAGCGTGGCGATGGGGCGCACGTTGCGGTAGGTCAGGCCGTGTCCGGCGTGGAGCGTCAGGCCCGCCTCGGTGACTTGCCGGCTGGCCTGTTGGAGAATCTGAAGCTGCTGCTGGCGGGCTTCGCCCGGCGCGGCCAGGGCGTACTGGCCGGTGTGCAACTCGACCGCTTCAGCGCCAAGCTGGCGGGCAAGCTCGATCTGGTCGGGCTGGGGATCGAGGAACAGGCTGACGGAAATGCCGGCCTGCTGCAACCGCTCGATCGCCCGCGCCACGCGCTCGCGCTGGCTCATCACATCCAGTCCGCCTTCGGTCGTGACTTCCTCGCGTCGCTCGGGGACGAGCGTGGCCTGATCGGGGCGGGTTTCACAGGCGACGGCGATCACTTCGTCTTCGCAGGCGAGTTCCAGATTCATCTTCACCGTGACCGTCTCGCGCATCACGCGGAGGTCGCGGTCCTGAATGTGCCGCCGGTCTTCGCGGAGATGCAGCGTAATGCCGTCGGCGCCGCCCAGTTCGGCTTGCACCGCCGCCCAGACCGGGTCCGGCTCGTTCGTGCGGCGGGCTTGGCGGACCGTGGCCACGTGGTCGATGTTAACGCCCAACTCGGGCATGAGAAGTCTCCTGGAGGCGGGGAATGCTGTTTCTTTTACTCCGTTCGCAGCGGTTTTGTCCAGTCTCGGCGGCTTGGGACGGGGCCGCTGGCGTGAGAAAATAAGCTACGCTTGGGCAGCGTCTGGGACCATTCGCCGGGCGAGGCTCCGCCCCTCGACAGCCCGCAGCTCCGCTCTTTCAATAGCCTGCCAAACTGCTCCAGCGAAAGTCGGACTTATCGGAGGCAACGTTCATGGACTGCACGGAATTGGCCGCACTCGTCGAAAAGCTCCAGCCCGACGCCACGCCGCAGGACGTGGCCCGGCTATGCCTGGTCCTGCTGAATTCATGCGAGGAGCCGAAGACGCTGCGCGATGCCGAGGTGCTGCGGCAAGCCCTCCAGGACGCGAACCTGCGGCTCGAAGCGGCGACCGATCAGCACGCGGCGATGACGCTTGAACTAGAGGAATTGGCCAACTCCGACCCGACGCAGTTTTCGCCGGACCAGGTTTGGGTGTTGGTCCGCGCGATCAAGGTCCAGAGCCAGATCGTTGGCATGTATCGCGGCGAGCCGGCGCTCGACATCTAGCTCATCGTGCCGGAGGCGTCCTTCCCGCGCGGGCGGGGAGGCCGGGTTGCGGCTTGCCGGGGGCTTCCGCTCCTCGCGGTGCGCCCCCGCCACCCATCCACCATTCAAAATCCACCATCCACCATCTCCCACCGGGGGCTTCCGCTCCTCGCGGTGCGCCCCCGCCACCCCTGCCATTTTACAACTGCTGGAGCAGCAGTAGCGCGACGTTCATATAGATCACGATTCCCAGAATGTCGACGATGCCGGCCACGAAGGGGTTGCTCATCAGCGCTGGGTCAAGCCCGATGCGGCGAAACAGCATCGGCAGCAGCGCCCCGACGAGCGTTCCACACATCACGACGAACAGGATCGTCATCGGAATGACGAGCGACGAGCGGGGATCGCGCGTCACGAGCAGCGCCACGGCATAGCCAATCAGGCCCAGCGCGCCGCCGAGAAAGAAGCCGACGAGGATCTCGCGCAGCACGACGCGCGACCAATCGCGCAGGCGCACGTCGCCGGTGGTCATGGCGGTAATCACGAGCGTGGCCGACTGGCTCCCCGAGTTGCCGCCGCAGGAAATCACCAGCGGAATGAACAGCACCAGCCAACTCACCTTCGCCAGATCGCTCTCGTAGCTTTGCAGCGCGAAGGCGGTCAGCATGCCGCCGAGAAAGAGAATCACCAGCCAAATGCCGCGCTTCCAGGTGAGCGTGAGCCAGTGGGTCTCCAGATAGCCGTACTTGAGCGGATCGACCGCGCTGAGCCGATGGGCGTCTTCGGTGGCTTCTTCACGCACCACGTCGATCACGTCGTCGTGGGTGATGATCCCCAGCAGATGCCGCTCCTCATCGACGACGGGAATCGCGATCACGTCGAAGCGGGCCACGGTGTCCGCCATCGTTTCTTGATCGTCGTGGACGTTGACGGTAATGAGATCGCGTTCCATTAGCTCCTCCATCGTCGTCGTGGGCCGCACGAGCGTGGAGAGGAGCTGACGCGCCGAGACCATGCCGAGCAGGTGGTCGGCGTCATCGACGATATAGACGTAATAGATCGTTTCCAGCCCTTCCGCCTGACGAGCGATCTCCTCGATTGCCTGCCGGACGTTGAGCGAAGCGGGCAGTTTGGCGAAATCGGAAGTCATCACCGCGCCGGCGGTGCCCTCCGGGTAGGCCAGCAGCCGCAGAATATCGCGCCGCGCCTTGGAAGGAACGAGCGGCAATAGCTCCGCGACCAGCGCTTGGTCGGCGTCCTTGAGCAGATCGACGCGGTCGTCGGAGGGGAGTTCGGCGATCATCTGCGCGATCGCGCGGCGGTTGCCGATTTCGAGAATTTCGAGCTGCTTGTCGCGGTCGAAGAAGTTGAAAATCTCGGTCCGCGTCGGCAGATCGGCGTGCTGCAGCACTTCCCAGGCTTCGGCGGCCGAGAGGCCCTCCATGAACTCAGCCGTCCGCACCGGATGCAGCGCGGTGCAAAACTCGCGCAGCCCACCCCCGTCTTTCTCGGTGAGCAGTTCACGAATTTCGGGCAAGTAGAGCGAGTTGATCATCGCCGGGGGAGGAACGCCAAAAGACACAACACGAGCGAGAAGAGAGCGACGGCGCAGCAAAGCCGCCTGAGTATCTAAAGCATACACTCCCCTGTCAACGCGGGGGAGCTTGCCGGCAGTGTGCTGGCTCGGAAAGAGCGCGCGGCGAGCCACGCAGGAGCAATTGGCAGCTAAACCGACGACCGCGAAGCCGTTTCAGCCCGGGCGGAAAACTGCCGCACGAAGTCGGGCAGCGCCGCGAAGTTGACTTGCAGCCGACTGCCGACGGCTTGGCCGCGCGCGGCTAAGTACCACTGGCTTCCGCTTTCGGCCACGTAGCGGTCGAGCGGACCGGCTGCCTCGAAGTGCCAGGCAGGGTCAAGATAGCCGCTCAATTGAAATCCCGCCGGTCCCAGCCAATGATCGCGGGCGAGGGTCAGTTGCGCCGGGCGTGGCGACTGTTCGGCGGGGGAATGAATCGCCACGGCCGGCAAGACGCCGGCCATCGGCAAGTACTGTCCCGAGGGGAGCCGTAGCGTCTGGCACAGGTAGGCCATGCCGCCCCCTTCGGCATAACAGCGCCGCCCTTGCCGCACGTGATTGCGCAGCGCGAGCGTCATGCAGTGATTGCCCGCCAGCTTCTCCGCGTAGCGCTCGGGATGGCCGCAACCGAGATAGACCACATCCGTTCCCGCCGGCAGCGCCTCATCGCGGAGCGGCGAGAAATCGACAACCGTGGCGGCCTGCAGTTCCAGCAGATCGAGCACGTCGGGAAAGTAGCCGTTGATCGCTTCATCGTAAGCGACGGCAATCGTCACGCCGCGCAGCTGATTGCCCGGCACAAAGAGCTTCGATTCGACCGCAGGAAACTCATAGCGTGACGCCAACGAAAGCAACTGCGGCCAACGCAGCCGCCGCGAAAGCTGATAGCCCAGCGCGTGGCAGACTTCGCAGGGCGAGACGGCGCCCGACGTGCTATGAACCAGCCGCCGTGCTTCGGGAAGCTCGGGCAGACTGCCGAGCACCGGCACGCCCCAGAGCGATTCGAGCACGACTTGCCAATAAAAGACCTCCTCGTCCGCGACCCGATCGAGCAGCAGCCCCGCCGCGCCCAGCGGGCGTGGCGGCAGTTTGCAAGGCCCTAGCTGCGAAACATCGACCACGGCCACCTGTGGCAGGTCGAGCCACACGGCAAGCTCTTCCAGCGTGCCGCCGGCGGCTGCCGAGTCGGGCCGGGCCGAGGCGTACTTGCCTGCAATGAGCGAGATGTCACTGCCGCTTGCGCCGTGCAGGAAACTTTGGCGGCACAGGTCCGGCGACATGAGCCAACTGTCGAGGTAGCGCGGCGTCTGGCCGCACAGCTGGGTTTCGGCTCGATCGCCGGCAAAGCAGGCCCGCTCG